>JBEIQI010000007.1:0-29337 GCA_040376605.1 Flavobacteriales bacterium
AGCGCCAACAGCAATAGATAATTGCTGTTATCCAAATAATAACTTAGCACTTGTTTTATCTAGATTCAACACCAATTATAATACTATTTCCGCAACCATTCCTACGCCAGTTGTGTTTGCCATGGATAATGGGTTAAATTCAACTTCCATCCTGGATGGTTGGTTAGATATGTATGATGGTGGTAATTTTTTAAATACTAACCTTGCTTCAAGCATTTCCTATTCTGATAATAGTGTTGTTGCCAATGCGGCATTTGGTACTGGCGGACAATATTTTACCCGTTATTTGAGTAGCGGAGCAACAGGATCTGCAACTCCAGCCATTTTTGTAATGGCGGCGGATGTAGTTAATATTAGTTCATTTTCAATTACCGGAAATCTTGGAGCTGATGGCGCAGGAACTCAAGATCAAACAACCTTTACCATTACTTCAAATGGTATAGACTATAATTGTTTTGTGAAAAGGGTTTATGGTGCCACCGACCCTTCAGTTAACCAGATCATGATCATTCCATCCAATGCTGCAGTTAGCCAAACTATTGGAGCAACTACAGATGACAATTTACATCAACTTAATAGTTTGAATGCATCTACCAGAATTTATTATTTACTCTATGCCGGTAATACTGCTGCATTTATTAATAATGCACAAACAACTACCATTGCTCAAACTTTCCTAAATAATGTAACCGATGGTTCCTGTACAGGAACAACCATTACCCAAACTGCAGGCTTGGCATCGGGGGCAACTTTCCCTGTTGGGACTACCTCAAATACTTTTTTGGCTACTGATGGAAGTGGTAATTCTACCACCAGTTCATTTACAGTAACTGTAAATGATACACAATTACCAACGATTACTTGTCCGGCCAATATTTCAGTCAATAATACTCCAGGTATTTGTGGAGCAGCAGTAACGTATACAGAACCTGTTGGCACAGATAATTGTTCTTCTCCAACAACTTCTCAAATAGCCGGTTTGGCAAGTGGAGCCAGCTTCCCTTTAGGAACAACGACCAACACTTTTAGAGTAACAGATGGAAGCGCTAATACAGCAACATGCTCCTTTACAGTAACGGTAACGGATACTGAATTGCCAACGATTACATGTCCGGCCAATGTTTCAGTCAATAATACACCAGGAATTTGCGGCGCAACTGTAACATATACTGCACCAGTTGGTGCAGATAATTGTTCTTCTCCAACCACTTCTCAAATAGCCGGTTTGGCGAGTGGCGCAACCTTCCCAGTAGGAACAACGACCAATACTTTTAGAGTAACGGATGCAAGTGGGAATACATCTACTTGTACTTTCGCAGTTACAGTGGTAGATACGGAAGCTCCCAATTCGCCTTCTTTATCTAATATAACTGGTGAATGCAGTGCGACGCCAACAGCTCCAACCACCTCAGATAATTGTGCAGGAACAGTAACAGGAACAACTTCAACTATCTTCCCAATCACGGCTCAAGGAACAACTGTTGTAACTTGGACCTTTACCGATGGAAATGGAAATACATCTACGACTACGCAGAATATTATTGTTGATGATGTAACTGCTCCAGTGGCTGATATTCCAACTTTAACGGGCCTAACAGGTTGCAGTGTTACTATTTCAACTACGCCTACCGCAACGGATGCTTGCGAAGGAAGTATAACTGGAACTACAACTGATCCATTAACCTATTCAACCGTTGGAGGCTTTATTGTAACTTGGACCTATACCGATGGAAATGGGAATACAAGTACCCAAACTCAATCGGTTACCATTATAGATTGTTCAGGAATTGAGGAAGTAGATGCCTTTGAAATGGATATTTTCCCGAATCCAAGTAATGGTATATTTACATTGAGCTTTGCTGAATTACCGTCAGGGCAAACTTCTGTTAAGTTGATGGATGCTATAGGAAAAGTAATTTATTCAAATGATATCATGAATCAAATGACGCAATATGACTTTAGTTATTTGAAAGCGGGTACTTATTATTTGCAAGTAGTCAATGGAAATAAATCAGTTACCAAAAGCATTATTATTACTCAACAGTATTAATTATTAATTGGTTTTAGATATTAAAAAGAGCTTCCAGTTGGAAGCTCTTTTTTTATGTTTAAAAGACCATGTGAGGCTCTCCCGAGAGCAATAGTATGAGTCTCTATAGGCTTATTGAATTGCAAGATAAAGTTAACTACCTTACTTGTTTAAAAAACTCCCAAAGAACCACTCCGGCAGCCACAGAAATATTGAGTGAATGTTTAGTGCCTTCCTGTGGAATTTCAATCACCTGATTGCACATCTCTAAGGCTTCCAGTTGAACTCCATTTACTTCGTTTCCTAATACAATTGCGTAATGAGTATTTTTACTCATTTTAAATTCATGCAAAGGAATACTATGGTCGGTTTGTTCAATTCCCAACAATTGAAATTGATGTGTTTTTAAATGTTCCAGACAGTCTATGATGGATTCATATTTTTCGCATGGGATAGTATCTTCTGCTCCTAAAGCCGTTTTGTAAATTTCAGGATGCGGTGGAGAGCAAGTATGTCCGCATAAAAAGATTTTTTCAATTCGAAAGGCATCCGCCGTTCTAAATACCGAACCTACGTTATGTCCACTTCGAATGTTATCCAATACCACAACGACAGGAATCTTGGCAGCCTTTTCAAATTCTTCCGCTGATTTACGGCCTAGTTCCCACGTTTTGAGCTTTTTCATTGCTGGTTAAAATTTAGTGTAAAAATAGTGGTAAGTTGGTTATGAAGACCCATAAATTATTTGAATTTTCGTAGGCTGAAATAAAGAGATTGGCAAAGAAAACTATAAATAGCGATGGAGTAGTGGAAACCCCACTAATGAAACAGTATTTTGCAATTAAAGCAAAATATCCGGATGCCATTTTATTATTTAGGGTAGGGGATTTTTATGAAACATTTGGAGAAGATGCTATCAGTGCTTCCAAAATTTTAGGAATTGTGCTTACCAAAAGAGCCAATGGGGCCGCTTCATTTGTTGAATTGGCAGGGTTTCCCTATCATTCATTGGATAGTTATTTGCCAAAGTTAGTGAGGGCCGGCTTTCGGGTTGCCATCTGCGAGCAGCTGGAAGATCCCAAAATGACCAAAACGATTGTGAAGCGAGGAGTTACTGAATTAGTAACGCCAGGAGTTACACTCAACGATAATGTGCTTGAAAATACTTCTAATAATTTTTTATGTAGTATTTACCTGTCAGGAAGTACTTGTGGGGTTGCCTTTTTAGATATTTCCACCGGGGAATTTTTGGCTGGGGAGGGTACAATTGAGTATGTGAAAAATCTTTTACAATCATTGGCCCCCAGCGAAATTATTTTTCAAAAATCCAGGCATCAACAATTCGATGAATTATTTGGAACAGGTTTCCATTTGTTTGGTCTAGAAGAATGGATTTTTGATCAGGATTTTACCCGTGATCTTTTATTAAAACATTTTGGCACCAATAATTTAAAGGGATTTGGTATTGAAGAAATGGTAGCAGCCACTTGTGCTGCGGGTGCCATTATGCATTATCTGGGCGAAACCAATCATTTAAAACTTCAGCATTTAAATGTAATCTCCGCCTTGCAACAATCTAATCATGTTTGGTTGGATAATTTTACCATTCGAAATTTAGAGTTGTTACATTCTCCCCACGAGAAGGCTATTACGCTGTTTAATATTCTGGATCGTGCTACCACTCCCATGGGTTCTCGTTTATTACGAAGATGGATTGCCATGCCATTAAAGGATATTTCGGCCATCAATAACCGATTGGAAGTAGTGGATTATTTTCAGAAATTTAATGAGTTGAGTGATGCCATTCATCAACAACTTAAAGAAATTGGTGATTTAGAAAGGTTAACGGCTAAGTTAGCTACCGCCAGAATTATTCCTCGTGAAGTTGTTCAAATTAAAAGAAGCTTAGAAGCCTCAAACGAGATAAAAAAAATATTAGCCAATTCCCAAAATGCTGCATTAAAAAACATTTCTGATCAACTGAATCCTTGCGAAACCTTAATTGCAGAAATTGAGAAACAAATTAAAGAAGATGCGCCTGTTTCGGTAAATAAAGGAATGGTTTTTAATGAAGGGGTGAATGCGGATTTGGATGAGCTGCGAAGTATGGCTTATTCGGGCAAGGATTACCTGGTAAACATGCAAATTCGTGAAAGCGAAAGAACCGGTATCACCTCATTAAAAGTGGGATTCAATAATGTATTTGGATATTTTATTGAGGTAACCAATTCGCATAAATCGAAAGTTCCGGAGGAATGGATTCGCAAACAAACACTCACCAATGCCGAAAGATATATTACCGAGGAACTCAAGGAATATGAAACCAAAATTTTAGGTGCTGAAGAAAAGATATTAGCCTTGGAGGTATCGATGTACGAAAAATTCGTTCAATGGTTAACGGAATTTATAGGTCCGCTTCAAAATAATGCTAAGCTTTTAGCGCAATTAGATTGTTTGGCTTCTTTTGCCACCGTATCCAAAGAAAATAATTACAAGCGCCCCGAAGTAAATGATGGGAAAAGTATAGTTATTTTGGAAGGCAGGCACCCCGTTATTGAAAAAGCACTTCCGGTTGGCGAAAATTATGTTTCCAACGATTTATATTTAGATGAGGATTCTCAACAAATTTTAGTCATTACGGGTCCTAATATGAGTGGTAAATCAGCATTGCTTAGGCAAACGGCCATAATTGTGCTTATGGCTCAAATGGGATGTTTTGTGCCTGCCAAAGAAGCTCGGATTGGGGCTGTGGATAAAATATTTACCCGCGTGGGGGCCAGTGATAACTTGAGTCAGGGAGAGTCTACCTTTATGGTAGAAATGAATGAAACAGCCAGCATTCTTAATAATCTTTCGGAAAAAAGCCTGATTTTATTGGATGAAATTGGCAGGGGTACAAGTACCTATGATGGGATATCTATCGCCTGGAGTATTGCTGAATATTTACATGAACATCCCAAATTCAGGGCAAAAACATTGTTTGCCACCCATTATCACGAACTCAATGAAATGGCAGTTACGATGCCCCGAATAAAAAATTTTCACGTATCTGTGAAAGAACATGGAAATAAGGTTATATTTTTACGGAAATTAGTGCCAGGAGGAAGCGAACATAGTTTTGGTATTCATGTGGCAAAAATGGCCGGTATGCCCAAGGAGGTTTTACGAAAGGCCAATGAAGTTCTTGAACAGTTAGAAAAAATGCATAAAGAAACCGGAAACAAATCAGGCAAGAAGTCCGTTACAGATAATTTTCAATTGAGTTTTTTCCAATTAGAAGATCCGTGTTTAAAAAATATTAAAGAGGAAATTGAGAATCTTGATATCAATACATTAACTCCTGTAGAGGCATTAATGAAACTCAATGAAATAAAAAAAATATTAGGAGTAAAAAAATAATAAAACAACCTAGACCCGCTTAAAATCAATGATTGCATTAGAAGGTTTTTTTGGAATACCTTATGGACAAGGTTTATTAATAGTCCTTAATCTAATTATTATCGAGTCATTGCTTTCTGTGGATAATGCTGCTGTATTAGCCAGCATGGCCATGAAGTTGCCTAAAGAGCAACGAGGAAAAGCTTTGCGTTATGGTATTTTAGGTGCCTATATTTTTAGAGGTATTTGCTTGGTACTTGCCGGTTGGTTAATTCATATCTGGTGGTTAAAACCTGTGGGAGGAGCTTATTTATTATTTCTAGCGGTAAAACATTTTTTAAGATCAGAGAAGCAAAATTTAGATGATATAAAACATGAAGCTGAACATGAAGCAGATGTGGTACCAAAATCCAAATTGTATCAACTAACAGTAGGCAAAATTGGCCCATTTTGGGGCACTGTAATTGCTATTGAGGTGATGGACCTGGCCTTTTCTTTGGATAACGTGCTTGCTGCAGTTGCTTATACCGACAGTTTACCTTCTCCAGGAAATCTATATTTATTATGGGTGGGAGTATTCATTGGAATTTTGGCCATGCGTTTTGTGGCTCAAGGATTTGTTAAACTCATGGAGAAGTTTCCATTTTTAGAAACTGCCGCCTTTTTGGTGATTGGGCTTTTAGGGGTTAAACTAATGATCGATGGATTGATTCATTTAATCCCTCAAACCGGCTTTGGAATATTTATGGAAGATGAACACAATAAACATTATATCGATTTGGGAGTTTCATTAACTACCATTGGTATTTTCTTGTTTCCTATTCTGTTCACCATTATCTTTAAACCCAAGAAGAAAAATCCTCCCTTGTCCATGTAAAAGCCTAACTAAGTTTAGGTATTTTTTGATGGATGTTGTCTTTCATGATATTCTATTGAATTAATTTTCAATGCAATGCTAAACATTGCGGCTTATGCCATGTTTTATATTCCAAAGAAAATCGTTATACTTGTAATACCCTTAACACTATTTACTAATTGTTAAAACAAGAAGATGCAAATGAAACGTGCACTGTCATTTATATTATTAGGAATTTCCTTTACAGGAATAACTCAAGTGGTTCAATCACAAAATCATGATTGGTGCACCACTGAGAAAAAGTTTAACGAAGCCAAGGCGAATAATCCGGCCATGCAAGTAGAGTTTGATAATTTTAACCTATGGGTAGAGGAGCATGGACACGAATTCGCTGTTGAAAGAGGGTCCGTTAAAATTATTCCTACGGTAGTTCATATCATACATAATTACGGTCCAGAAAATGTTTCTGATGCCAGGGTAGCGGATGCTATTCGATATTTAAATGAAGATTTTTTAGGCAGTAGTCCTGATTTAGCCAGTGTTATTCCTGCCTTTAGCGGGGTGGTTGGTAATCCACAATTCGAGTTTAGATTAGCAACCCTAGATCCAAATGGCAATTGTACTAATGGAATTACCCGAACAGTTTCAGGTCTTACTTATGATGCCGATGATGACTCAAAACTTATTGTATGGCCACGAAATAAATATTATAACATTTGGGTAGTATATAATATTTATAGTGACACACCTGGAGCCGTAACTGCTGGTTATTCTTATTTTCCTAGTGGATTTACGTCTGCCAGTGTGGATGGTACTATTATAGGATACAATTATTTTGGAACAGCAGGCTCTAATTTTGCTAAAAGGGTATTGTCTCACGAAACAGGTCATTGGTTTAATTTGGCACATACTTTTGGTAATGTGCAAGTTGATCAAGGAGATTGCAGTGGTACCGACAATGTAAGTGATACACCTAAAACTCCTGGTTCTTTTAGTACTTGTAATTTAAATAGAAATGAATGTAGCGGCGTGCAAGCTAACGTTCAAAATATCATGGATTATTCTAGCTGTACCAATATGTTAACTGCTGGTCAATCTAACAGAGCCAATGCTGCTGCAAATAGCGGAACTGCCAGTCGTAATAACTTATGGACAGGTGGTAATTTAACAGCAACAGGAACAGCTTCCTTAACTATTCCTAACTGTGCCCCCATTGCTGATTTTCATGCCAACAGATATAGTGTATGTGCCGGAACCACAGTTACTCTTTATGATAACAGTTGGAATGCCAATATTACTTCTCGTGTTTGGACCATTACCGATGGGGTTACCACCATTAATGATACTGCACAAAATCCAGTGATCACATTTAATACTCCTGGTGTTTATGATGTTACCTTAACATCCAGCTCTGCTGCAGGAAATGATACAGAAACCAAAACCAATTATATTTTTGTTTTTGATGGAGTGGCTGACATCCCTACGGCTCCTTTTTCTGAATATTTCGAAACTACTTCTATTTCATCCGGACTTTGGTCTGTATTAAGTAACCCAGATCCTGCAGATGGATGGAGAGTTACTAATAGTGCATCTGTTTCTCCTTCTACCAGCATTATGGTACATAACTATTCTCTAGGTAAAGGCCAAATTCATACCATCATTAGTCCTTCTTACGATTTTACTTCAACCGGAGGTCCAATCACAATGACCTTTAAATATGCCTATGCAAGAAGAGTAACTGAAAATGCAGATGTATTAAAGTTATATTTTAGCACCAACTGTGGCCAAACCTGGCAAGCTCGTGCCACTTATGACGCAACTGCATTAGCCACCGGTGGTATTAAAACAACCGATTGGTATCCAAATTCAGGACAATGGGGCACAAAAACGATTTCTACACTGGGTTCATATGCGAATAAACCCAACGTACAATTCAAGTTTGAATTTACTACCGATGGAGGTAACAATTTATTTATAGATGATATCAATATTACCGGTCCATTAGGATTAGAAGATGCAACCAACGAAGATGTGCAAATGAACGTATATCCTAATCCGGTGCAGCAAGAAATTAATATCGACTTTACCGTAGATAAACAATATATGGCCACCTTTAAACTAGTTGATATTGCTGGTAAACAATTGGCATTACTTGGTGTTGCCGAATTATTACAAGGGGCAAATCATTTTGTTTATCAAGTTCCTGCTGGTACAACTACTGGTTTATATTTCTTACAAGTAGAAGCAGGAAATAAAGTATTTACACAAAAAATTATTATTGAGTAAAGGTTCACATGTTTGGTAAAATAGAACACATTGGAATAGCCGTCTCTGATATAGGGGCGGCTAATTCATTATATGAGAAGCTCCTTGGGGTGGCGCCATATAAACAGGAAGAAGTGGAAAGTGAAGGAGTTATTACTTCCTTTTTTATGGCAGGTAATAACAAGGTGGAACTGCTGCAAGGACTAAAAGAAGGAAATGCGATTTCGTCTTTTATAGATAAAAAAGGGCAGGGTGTGCATCATATAGCTTTTGAGGTGGAGGATATTTTAAAAGAAATGGAACGGCTTAAAGCAGAGGGTTTTGTGCTCATTAACGAGCAGCCAAAGAAGGGGGCCGACAATAAACTCATTTGTTTTGTACATCCCAAATCTACCCATGGGGTGCTTATCGAATTATGTCAGGAAATTAAATAGGCTTGTCGGTTCAACCTTAATTTCTAACTTTATGGGTAATTATGGTATAGTAATTGATTAATTATTAGATCTACAAAAAGTAATCATCATATGAAACAAATAATATTCGCATTTGCCCTGGTATTTATAGGAACGTTAGGAGTTGCTCAAGCTCAAAAAACCAGTTCAGGAAAAGATACCCTGGTTTGGTATACCGATTTGGCTACAGTTCATGAAATTTCAAAGTCAAGCAATAAACCCATCTTTGGTTTTTTTACCGGTAGTGATTGGTGTGGATGGTGTCATAAATTGCAAGCCAATGTTTTTGCCAAAAAAGAATTTATCGATTGGGCCAATAAAAATGTGGTCCTACTTGAATTAGATTTCCCAAAGCGTAAACAATTGCCTGCCGAATTGGTTCAGCAAAACAGCGGATTACAGCAAGCATTTCAGGTAAGAGGTTATCCTACTATTTGGATTTTTAGAACTGCCAAAGACGAGACCACCAATAACTTTAATATTACCGCATTAGGATCTTTAGGTTATCCTCAAGGAGCAGAAACAGGTAAAGAAGAAGTTAAGTTTTTATCGGATGCTAATTTGATTTTGGCGAATGGTAAGACAAAATAAATTAAAAATATATTTCCTGAGCTAATCTAAAAGTATTGGCATGAGCCTCAATAATATCCGAAATTCTGCTTGAATATCCACCTCCCATACTGGCGCATAATGGAATATTATTTTGTTTGGCCATATTCAATACCATTTTATCTCTTTCTTTACAACCACTTATGGTTAATCCTAGTTTACCTAGCTTATCTGTTGCAATTACATCCACACCACTTTGAAAAAAGATAAAATCAGGTTCTACTTCATCTATTATTTTTTTTAGGGTCCTATCCAAAATGCCTAAGTAAGTAACATCATCTGTTCCATCTTTTAATTCAATATCCAGATCAGATTTTTCTTTATGAAATGGATAATTTTTTTCTCCATGCATACTAAAAGTAAATACCTGCGAATTGTTTTGAAATATTTCGGCAGTTCCGTTCCCCTGATGAACATCCAAATCAACCATTAGAATTTTTTTTCTTAATTGATTATTTAATAGATAATTGGCGGCTATCGCATTGTCATTCAGCAAACAAAATCCTTCTCCTTTATTGGTAAAAGCATGATGAGTGCCTCCGGCAATATTCATAGATACTCCATTTTTTAAGGCAAATAAGGCGGCATCAACGGTGCCTTGCATAATGGTTTTTTCTCTCACCACCAGTTCGTTAGTTAATGGAAATCCAGTTTTTCTAATTTCTGCAGCGGATAAATTAAGTTCGTTGAGTTGATTGATCCATCCTTGAGTATGAGTTAATAAGGCGATGTTATCATTTAATAAGGCTGGTTCAAATAATTGAGATGAGTGAATGGTGCCCTCATAAATTAATTGTTCGGGGAGCAAGTTATATTTTTGCATAGGAAACCTGTGCCCTTCAGGTAGAGTCAAACAATAAAGCGGCGACCAAGCAATCTTAAGCATTCACTAATATATTTAAATGATGTCAATAATATTTCTCAAAATTATACTAATTCAATCATAACCATCGTTTTTATAAGTACTAGAATGCTCATTTTTTAGAAGAGGTAAGATTTACTTGAGCCAACGATTAAAAATTCAATGGCTTTAAGGATACAGAATATTGATCTTATCTCTGAAAAAAATGGGCATTTTGGTTATTCACCAAAACAAGATTCACCATGAAGATCAAATCTTTTTTAATCGCAATTATTGGTGGGGCCATACCGCTGTTGGCTCAGGTATCTACTTATAACGATGGCATTGTTCCATCGGCTAACCATGCCGATCACCCGGCACCCAAATATGCTTATGTACGGGAAGCAGATTTGATGTGGGCCAAACGAATTTGGAGGGTAGTTGACTTTCGTGAAAAACTCAATCAATATTTATTGTTTCCATTAACCGAAAACAACAACCGAATCAATTTAATTACGGTTTTGCAACATGGCATTCGCAATGGCGATTTGGTTCCCTTTGATCCCTTTCAAGGAGATGATTTTAAGGTAAAAATGAGTACCGAGGAGGCCTTGTTAATTGGTTCCGGATCAGATACCATCCCCTTGTACAATGCAAATCCACCTTACGATTACAGAGGAGATACGGTTATCCCGCGACCCTTTAATGGATTTACTGTAAAGAAATTAAGAATAAAAGAAGATTGGTTTTTCGATTCCAAACGTTCTGTAATGGAAGTTCGTATTGTAGGGATATGTCCGGTAATGACGGTTGAGGATCCGATTTCTGGAGAGGTTCGCGGAGAACTACCTATGTATTGGATTCATTACGAACAAGCCCGTGATTTTTTGGCTTCTTATAGAATTTATAATCCCTATAATTATGCACAGCGGATAACTTACGATGATGCTTTCATCAAACGAATATTTAGCAGCTTAATTTATAAAGAGGATAATAGCATGGATCGTCGCATTGCCGAGTACACAACCGGAATGGATGCCTTGTTAGAAGCAGATCATATTAAAAACGAATTGTTCACTTTCGAACACGATTTATGGGAACAATAATGGGCTGCCTTTACCGCTGTCGGCAGTAGTGCATTCACCAAAACCGGGCTTTGTTAAATAGTTGCTGGGAGTTCTGCTAAGCGCCACTCCTGCAACTATACAAAGCTGCGGCTTTTTCTCATGCAGCTACTGCTGCCCATCGCTGGCAGTTATAACTAATATAAAAACGAATTGTAAATTATAATTTAATAGTACTGGTAATATAGTTTCTCCATTTTACCAATAACTCTTCGAAGCCTTGTGGCTGAGGAGCTTCAAAATATATCCATTCTTTAGTGGTAGGATGCATTAAACCCAAACTTTTGGCGTGCAAAGCTTGGCCTGGAATTAAGGTAAAACAATTTTCAACGAACTGTCGGTATTTAGAAGTATCTACCCCTTTTAAAACTTTATTGCCTCCATATCTATCATCATTAAATAGTGGATGACCAATATGTTTCATATGAACTCTAATTTGATGTGTTCTGCCCGTTTCTAATTTGCATTCAACCAAAGTTACATAATGCAGATTTTCCAGTACTTTATAATTGGTAGCTGCAGGTTTTCCCATATCCCCTTCCGGAAAGACGGCCATGGCTTTTCTATCACGTTTATCTCTTCCAATATGGCCTTCTACTCTTCCATCTTTATCAACATCACCCCATACCAACGCCACATATTTTCTATCAATAGTCCGGTCGAAAAACTGTTTTGCAATATAGGTCATGGCATATTCGGTTTTTGCAATCACCATTACACCGCTGGTTTCCTTGTCAATTCTATGCACTAATCCAGGCCGAATTTCATCTTCCTCAGTTGCCTTTTCGTGTTTGGAGACTGGCAGATGTTGAAAATGATAAAGTAAACCATTCACCAATGTTCCCGAATAATTTCCATGTCCGGGATGAACTACCAATCCTGCTTGTTTATTAATGATAATTAAATCATCATCCTCGTATAAAATATCCAATGGTATTTTTTGTGGTACCATTAAATTTTCGTGAGGTGGATGTGCAAAAACCAATGAAATGGAATCGCCTGGTTTAACCCGATAATTACTTTTTACAGGTTTATCATTCACTAAAATATTACCTGCATCCGCTCCTTTCTGGATACGGTTTCTCGACATCTTCTCGAGTTTATGCATCAGGTATTTATCAATCCGTAAAAGTTCCTGACCTTTATCAACCACAAAACGGTGGTGCTCATAAAGATCATCACCCTGATCTACATCTGATTCGAATTGTTCTTCTGGCTCTTCTGTCCAGTCTTCGGATTTCATTACCTGGCTACAATAAATTTTTTGGTAACCGGTAAGGCAGATTCTTCGGATATAAATTGCATAAAATACAATCCTTTGGCGAAGTTACTTATATCAACCTGGTTCGATTGAATTTGAGTGCTATGATAAACCAATTTGCCAGTAACATCAATTATTCTAATAGCACTTAAATCAACTTCTTGATTGATGGAATAGAAAATAATTTCATTCGCAGGGTTCGGATAAAGTTGAATGGACTCATCGTTCCAATATTCCTCTATCCCAATTTGTTCTTTTACCAGCGGACGGCCAACTACCGGACGAATCATCAAGGTGCCTGGAATTGATAGGGTATCCCAAACACCGCTGGTACGATAATAGGTTTTGTTTTTGTTATCAATGTTTTTATCAAATCCAACATTGATTTTGAAAGTTTGGTTTTGATACCAACCCACAAAAAAATCACCTGCTGGTAATGGAATAATAGTATCGCTAAATAGGTAAGTGGTAAAGCCGTTATTGATAGGATTTACTACGCCATTAGGATCTGCATCCAAAACCCCAATTTGTTTGCTTACTTGATAAATAGGTGGATTGCTTAAATCCCCCTGATAAACCTGAAGAGTAATATATCTGCTGGTAACATCCTCTTTAATAGGTGAATAATAAATTTGTAATGCCCTTAAAGTATCTGCAAAGTTATTGGTAAACTTTACTTGCATATAACCAGGTGTTCCTAGCCAAATGGATTGTTCGGCAGTGCCATCATCATACGAATAATAATTAATAAAATCTTGTTTTAAAATGATGGAATCATTTTCAGCATTCACATCCGTGGTGGTACAATTAAAATAATGACCTATGGTAAAACGGGCGGTATCAGTAAATGGCAATGCCGGACTTCCACTGAAGGTATAATTAAAATCAGGTTCGGCCCATCCAGCAAAATTACTATATCCATTTGGGTCATAAGGTGTAATAATATCGGTAACGTCCGGTGCAGGATAATCAGTAGGCCATTGATTTAATAAGGTGCCTGATTCATTTCTAAAATCGAAACCATAAGTAATGGTTTTGTCGGAATTAAATAAATTGGATAAGAAGTTGTTCCATTTCAATTTTTTATCTGCCAATGTAAATTGATTAAATGGCATCGAGGTATATTTATTCAGAATGGTATTGGGTAAAAATACAAATGCTACATCCTGGATAAGAGTATCATTAACGTTTCTATTGGTATCCAACCTTACATAGTCTATATTCCAATGATCTAAATTACCTGATAAGTTACCCCAGTTTTTAAAGCGGAATTGAAATCCATTTTGAAGGAAGATAGAATTTGAAACCGGCAAAACGTATTGCAAAAAGGGTCTGCAATTTTCACCAATGAGGGTATCTCCAATTTCACTCCATTGGTGATGCCATTTTTGGGTCAATGGAGAATAAAATTCTACTACTAAACTATCTCCGGCATCCGGTCGATAACCCAATCCTTTGGGCTGACAGAAAAAACTTAAAAACACATTGTCCCCAGCGGTTAACCCTCCCATATTAATGGGTTTGGAAGTGAGATAATCTGCAATTCCATAAGAACTGGTACCTCCCGGCGAATAAGGTTCACCGAATTCGTTGGTGCCATCAAAGGTTACCACGCCATAAGTGGGTGGATCGATTCCCATGGTAGTATTTCGATAGGCAAAATTATCAATCCAATAACTTTTATTGGGTTGAGGAAAGTACACTTGAATGGTATCAATGGTATCTCCATTTAATGTTCCATCCGGAAAGTTAACAATGGATTGTACCGTTAAGGTTAAGGTATCCCAATAATATTTAGGCGATGTAATGGCCCATACGTTAAAAGTATCCGTGGGTAAAAATGGGTTAGAACAATCACCATAAAAAATAAGCTGTCGGGCTATATTTACAATACTTGAATCAATGGAATTGACGGTATCAAACGCAAATGTATAATGTTTAGTGGGTGTAAGACTGTATTTAAAGAGTTGTGTATCGGCAGCAAATGTATCCGGAGTTAACTTATATACCTTGGCTATAGAGTCTATGGCTGTTGGCCAATCCCAGCTATTATAGGTGGTGAAATGATTCTGTGAAAAATCATCAATAAATGGAAGGGATAAAGTATCGTATAAATAAAAATTGGTTCCACAAGAAGGATATAAACTTCTTGTTTCCATAGCTTGGATGGGTGATTGATTGAATTGGTAAAACTTGTCGGTATTATATTCCAATGGACTTGTACCAACCACTCCCTGACTCCAACCAAGAGCAGCAATAAAAATAACCGTTAAACTTGTAAAAAAAATCTTCATTAACGAGGGTTTACTTGGCAAAGATAACGGAAAAACCTGCATTTTAGTATTTATCAGTGCTGCCATCACTTTGAATGTTTTAAAGAATATTTTGCATTCAGAAGCATTTAATATTTTAAAATTATTTTGCTCCATACCAAAGGTCAATATCATCGCCTTGGCTGATTTTATTTTCAGTATTGGGCACAGGTGATTGACGAATCACCTTGGCATCCGAACTATCCTTCATAGCCACCGTAAATACCTCTGCTCCTGGATTAAGGCCATAATTACCTAATCTTTGCAGAGCCTCACTTCTGGTTAAGCCTAATAAGGATGGAATATCTACCTCCACAGCCTCTCCATCTCCACTTCCTACCCATACATCAATAGTTGAGCCCTTTGGAATTTTTACTCCTTTTTTTATGATTTGGCCTTTATAAAACTGACGCATTACCGGTGGTAGTCCTGGTTTGGAGGTTACCTTGCCTATTTTAAGGCCTTTGGCCTCCAGAATACTTACCGCTTGACGTAAGGATAAATCCACCAGATTAGGCATTTCTACCATTGGTGGGGTAGAAGTTCTTATCATTAAATAAAATCTGCGACCCTTTTTTACTTTTTCATTGGCCTTAGGATTTTGCATAATCACATCGCCAAAATCAATGTTTTTATCCTTTAAATTTACCGGAAGGTCATAAAGGCTGTCTACGATTTCCACCTTAAATCCAAATTTTTCTAAAGTTTTGGTAGCTTCATCAGCGGGCATACTTACCACATCTGGCACCTCAATAGAACTGCCATGGCGGGTATAGATTCCCAATCCTTGAAATATCAAAACGCCTAATACAACCGCAACCAAGGTGGCAATAAGTAGGTTGATCCAAAACTTTTTCTCTTTTAAAAACATGTAGAGGCTTTTACAGCCAACAAAGATAACATTTTTAGGAATTTAGCCTATCATTTATGTTCTAGGTGGCCAAGATCGATCCCAACTAAAAATTTCGGGATGTTAGCTTCGTGTGGCTATTTACAAGGCAACCTGGGGGCCATGGCTAACGAGAGGCATCTCGCTATAACCGAAAAATTCCGGTATGGCCGAGCTCGGGAGTTTATTGCCGGCACCTAGTTCACAGCCGAATCATCTAACAATAATTATAAACACCCTGCTGCTCAATAAATTTTAGATTTAGAGCGAATTACCCCATGCAGTCTCTTTAGCTTTGATTTGTAAAACAATCTATATGAAGAATATTGCGGTTATTTGCGGAGGAGATTCAGGCGAATTTGAAGTGTCGATGAACAGCGCCGACATGGTAATTAAATCCATGGATCCCCAAAAGTATAAACCCTATAAGGCTTTGGTAAAGGGTACCAACTGGCATGTTATTGATGGGAAAACAAAATACCCCATTGATAAAAATGATTTTACATGTAAAATCGGATCCAAAAAAATTAAATTCGACTGTGTATATAATATTATACATGGCACTCCCGGAGAAGACGGTAAGATGCAAGGCTATCTGGAAATGATGGGGCTGCCTTATACATCGCCTAATGTGGCAGTAAGCGGATTAACCATGAATAAATACCTCACCAAAAGAATTTGTTATGCCGAAAAATTACCGGTTGCCAAATCATTTTTAGTGAAAGAAAATGATACCATCATTAACGTAGATGAAATCGTAAAGAAATTAAAATTACCATGTTTTGTTAAGCCCAATAATGGTGGATCCTCTGTGGCAACTACTAAGGTGTACGAAAAAGCAAAAATGGTAGATGCTATTGAAGAGGCTTTTAAACATGATTACGAAGTAATTGTGGAGGAATATATTAAAGGGATAGAAGTTACTTGCGGCGTTTTTTATGATGGTGAAACAGTCGTAACCTTGCCCATTACTGAGATAGTTCCACACAACGATTTTTTCGATTATGATGCTAAATATAAAGGAGAAAGTGATGAAATTACTCCTGCACGTTTAGACAAGAAGGTGTATAAAAAAGTACAAAAATTAACGGCTGCTATTTATAGTTTATTTAATATCCACGGATTGGTAAGAATCGACTTTATTGTTCATAAGGGTGAACCTTATTTTATGGAAATTAATACCATCCCTGGATTCTCTAAGGCCAGCATTGTGCCACAACAATTAAGGGTGGCTAAATTGAAGGAAATGGATGTAATTTCGTTGTTGATTGAACAGGCCATTGCTCGCAAGAAATAATTATTGTGAAAAATAAAGAACTCGAACTTTTTTTTCTGTCTGCTATGGAAGCAGCGGTGCATGCCTCAGCGGTCATAATGGATATTTATGCCACTGAATTTTCGGTGGAGACAAAAAAAGATGAGAGTCCGGTAACGTTGGCTGATCAACAGGCCGATGATATGATTCGAAAATATTTACAATACACAAGTGAATATGTTTTAAGCGAAGAACAACCCCCATTGCCATTTGAAGAGAGAAAGGACTTGAGATATTTATGGATGGTAGATCCTTTGGATGGTACCAAAGAATTTGTAAAACGTAATGGAGAGTTTACCGTTAATATCGCCTTGATAAAACATGGGAGACCCGTTATGGGTATTGTTACCGCACCAGCATTAAATAAATTTTATTGGGCCATGCAAGGCTATGGTTTGCATTATGCTGAGGTGAATAACTGGCAAATGGATTTTCAGGAAATCATAAGATCAGCGGTTCGGGTAGAATCCAAAATCAATACAGTTAAAATTATTGGGAGTCGTTCTCATGCTAATACGGATACGCAGCATTATGTAAAGCTCCTAACCGCTATGCATCCAGATGCAGAAATTATTAATAGAGGAAGCTCTTTAAAGCTTTGTAAAATAGCCATGGGCCAGGCTTCTTTTTATCCGCGGTTTTCACCTATCAATGAATGGGATATTGCTGCTGGTGCTGCCCTTGTAGAGGTTTCCGGCGGGCAGGTATTGGATGCAAGTACCCGATTGCCGGTTAATTATAACAAAGAAAATTTATTACAGCCTCCATTTATTGCCATCGCTAATGGCATTAACCCAAGTACCTTGCCTTAATGATTTATTCGAATACATGAATAAATCCAACGTATTCGTGAGTATCGCCATTATAATCTTTTATGTAAACTACATAATTATATACACCTTGGCTTACCGTACTTCCCGAAAATGTATTCCCATTCCATGATTGGCTTACGTCGAAGTATTCAAAAACCTTTACTCCCCATCTATCAAAAATATAGGCAGAGAATTCATCTACGCAAGTGGCGGTAATGATATATGCATCATTAATTCCATTTCCATCTGCGGTGATTACATTGGGTAATTTTATAAAATAAGAACAGGAGTCAACAATTATTTGGATACTAGCAGTATCAGCACAACCAGCAATATTGGTAGCAATTAAGGTGCAAGTATAGGTTCCTGGAGCCGTATACGTATAGTTGGGGTTGATATCGTTACTGGTATTTCCATCACCAAAAATCCAGTTATACGTATCTGCATTGGTGGAGGTATTGGTAAAACTAACAGGTAATGGTGATGCTCCTGCTACTGGTGTTGCCGTAAATCCGGCAAGGATACTTCCTCCGATGATATCAAAAAAGGCTGTGTCTGTTCCACATGAATTGGAGGCAACTGCAAAATAATTTCCTGGGCTCGTAAAGTTTTCGGTTGATCCGGCTCCACCGGTACTCCAGCTAAATGTACCAGTTCCGATTACTGTTACATCAACACTTGATCCACAAAGTGAAATAGGGGAGGAGGGTGAAATATTGGCTTGCGGGTTAGGATTAGCCGTTAATATAATATTGGCCGTATCCGATCCACAACTATTGCTTACAATTACCGAATAGGTTCCTGCCAGGTTGGCTATTATACTTGAAGTTACTTCACTGGTACTCCAAACATAGTTGGAGCCTCCCGATGCTTGTAGGGTAACATTGTCTCCTGTACATAAGGCAGTTGGCCCCAATGGAGTGATAATGGCTATAGGCGGATTACCACTGGTTGTAACCACAACCGTATCGGCACTTGTTCCACAACTCGTTGTTTGCACCACAATATAACTTCCAGTAGTGCTCACGGTAATATTAGAAGTGGTTTGGGTAGTGTTCCATAAAAAGGGGCCTGATCCATTAGCTGTTAATTGAACACTATCTCCATTGCATAAATTAATGGGACCCGGTGGGGTAATATTTACCGGAGAGGGTGATCCTAAAAATACTTCAAGGGTGTCTGTAATACTGCCATTACAATTGGTGGCTGTAAAATATAATTGAATAGGATTACTATCACCGGCACCAATGATATAAGATGCATTGGTGGGGGAACTAGGATTAATAAGTGTTCCGGCACCACCTGTCCAAACATATCCAGAGAAACTTCCTTGTGTATTCGCGGTTAATTGAACGGTATCCCCTACACAAAAACCGAGTTGATCAATTCCGGCATCCACAATTTCCGGAGTTATAGGAGCATTGCAACCAATGTTGATATAATCGGGTGTTCCGGGCCATGTATAGGTTACAGTAGCTCCATCAGCCGCAACATTCACCCCAAAAGAATCTTCTAATAATGCCCGATCGTAGATTACTGAATCTACACAGGCTCCTATAAAAATGGATAAGGTTCGCAGTCCCACCCCATAATTAGCAAAATGTCCTGCCGTATTACCTGCACATTGAAAGATAACATAAATGGTATCGCTTAACCCGGCAAATGAATTGGCTCCGGGGATTACATTGATGCTACTCACTAATATTACTCTTTCCCCTGCAGGGATAATTCCGCCCGTTGGCTCTAATAATAATCCACAAGAGGTAACGGTGGAATTCCAGGTAGATACTACCGATGCAGTAGTTGCATTTTGGCAAAGGCCTTGCCATGAATTGTTAGGCCAGTTAACAGATAAAGTACCCAAATTAATAGGAGTCGACCCAACCTGAAAACGAACCATTTCATTTTCACCTTCCGGACTTCCACAAGCATCTACCAATATACTTTCAATCTCAATACAATTGGTGGGTATTTGCGCTTGAATATGAATCATATTCAATAAAAGCAGCCATAGGAGAAATCGTTTTTTTGCCATCTTATTAGCGTAAAGGTCCGAAAGAAATCTATTATATATACATTTATCTTATTAAAATTACATCAAATAATTATCAAACCACTCATTATGGCTGCTTATTTTACAAAAGATTTTATTCAATTTTTTATTGATTTATCCAGGAACAACCATAAAGATTGGTTTGATGAGAATAGAAAACGTTATGAGCAAAATGTAAAAACACCCTTTTTAACCTTTACGCAAGATTTTATTGCAGAAGCAAAAAAGTTAGATAAAGGCTTAGATATGGATGCAAAGAAGGCCATTTTTAGAATTAACAAGGACATTCGTTTTTCTAAAGATAAATCTCCCTATAAATTGCATGTGGCAGCCATCGTAAACGGAACCTTTACCAAGGATTTTGGAAATCCTAAAGGTTTGTATTATCAATTTAGTGCCGAAGGAGTTTGGACCGGTGGAGGTTTATATCAGCCGGAAAAATCAGCTATTGAACAAGTTCGTATGGCCATGGCGAAGAAACCCAAAGAGATCAATACGTTGTTGTCCGATAAAAATTTTAAGAAACTATTTGGTGGAACTTTTTTGGGAGAGCAATCTAAAATTATTCCAAAAGAATTAAAAGAAGCCGCCGAAATTCAACCATTAATTTATAATAAACAATTTTACTTCGCAGCTGAATATGAAGATCCCAAAGTTTTATTAAAGCCGGATTTAATGAAATTTATGTTGAATCATTTAGAAGCCTCTTTGCCCATGATGAAATGGTTGGAGAAAACGATTAAGTAAAAACTTATACGATCCACTGATTCTGTTTTGCATAACTAACTAAGGCGGCAACATTAGGTTGATTCGTCTTTTTAAGCATGTTACGTCGATGAGTATTTACCGTAAGTTCGCTAAGGAACAATTTGTCGGCAACATGTTTACTACTTAATCCATCAGCTACCAGTTTTAAAATCTCTAATTCGCGATCAGAGAGTACGCCACCTTTTCGATCTTTATCTGAAGCTTCAAGATCCTTGGTTGGAAAAGGAAATACTTTTTTGCCTGCTAAAACATCATGAATGGTATCAATAATTTTATCTGTCGCATCTGATTTGCTGATATATCCATCGGCTCCCATCTGATAACAAGAGGCTATGATAGATTTTTCAACAAACATGGAAAGCATAATCATTTTCGGACCTGATTTGGACTTTTTTAATTTCTGAATTAATTGATAACCACTCATATCAGGCATGCTTACGTCCGACAATATAATATCCACCTCCTTGGTAGGTATTTCTTCGGAAGCAAGTACCGAAGAATTATAAATTCCAACAACTTTAAAATCCGGATGATCATTAAAAACTTTGGATAATCCGTCTGTGATAATTGGATGGTCGTCTATCAGGGCAATTTTTATCATTATTTGAGTTTGATTATTTATTTTAAAGGTATAGAAATTATCGCAGTTGTGCCAGCCCCCGGCTTCGAATCAAATTCAATATGGCCATTAATACTGCTAATACGGTTGTTCATATTGGCTAAACCAATCCCATCCGATTGAACAGAGGATAAATCAAATCCTTTGCCATCGTCTTCATAAATTAAATTGATTTCATCATCAAATTGGTTCAATTCAATATGGACATTTTTGGCATCGGCATGTTTTAAAGTATTGTTCAATAATTCTTGGGTAATTCTGTATAGCACATATTCGCCGGTGCTGGTCCAGCCTTTCCAGTTCTCAACACTTACGTTTACTTTTGTTTGATTGGTTTCAACGTGATTGGAAATATCCATGAGGGCTTGTGCCAATCCATTTTTTACTAAGGACTCCGGCATCATAGCATGAGAAATAGATCTCATTTCAACAATGGTATCATCTAAAATTTGGGTAGTTTTTTTAAATTGATCATTGGAATTAGTTCCGGATAGGGAATTTAAATTCATTTTGAGTGCAGCTAACATTTGGCCCAAACTATCATGTAAATCTTTGGCGATTCGGGTTCTTTCTTTTTCTTCCGCTTCAATAATCATTTTATTCCGTAATCGTTCCTCATCAATTTTTTCTTTGGCTAATTTTTTCTGTTGCGCATTATAAATAACAATGCCTACTATCGCGGCCAATAATAACAATGCGCCTAACCCTGCAATAATGGCTGTGAAAAAATAAACTCTTTTTTGATCTTTTTGATGAGCTAGTTCAATCTTATTATTTAAGGATCTGATTTTTTCTTCCTTTAATTCGCTTTCATATTTTTCTTTGATCTCGGCATATTCTTTGGTTTTTTGAAAATCGAATATTGAATCCTTCATGGCTTGTTGAAGCTCCATATAGATAATGGCACTATCCAGATTCCCTCTTTTCCGGTGTACCTTACTTAAATTCCCATAGATAAAATTGGTGAGATCATGAAAGTTGATAGCCGAACTAATCTGTAACGCCTTGTTATAATATTGATGAGCACTTTTATAATCTCCGTTTTTATCCATTATTTCGGCCAGGTTCGTATAGGAAAGGGCTAATGGCATAGTTAAATTTAACTCCTTTCGAATGGCCAAAGATTGGTTTAAATAATATATAGAAGAATCATTTTGTCCCAATTGACTTTTTATGATTCCAATAAATTCTAAGCTATAAGAAATACTTTCTTGATTATTTGCTTTTTCTGCATTAGATATAGATTTCCGATAGAGGGCTTCTGCAGTAACTAAATCCTTTTTCCATTCTTCTATTAAGTTACCCATATAATTATAGGTGATGGCCAACTCATTATAGTTTTTACCCTTTTCAAAGGCCGTTATACTCATTTCTAAATATTGGTAGGCATCTTGCTTTTGACCCATTTTGCGATAGGTAAAACCCATTTCCCGCATAGCTTGAGCCTCACCAATGATATCTCCATTAATTTTAAAAATATTTCTGGCCGTTTGAGCATATTGAAGGTTGGAAGTATAATTTCCGATTCGATAGTAACAATTGGCTGTTATTAACAGTATGCTACCAAGTTTTTGCGATTGTTGTTTTTCGTTCAGTATATTAATCCAATAGTTTCCCAATTCAATAGCATTATTAGGATCCACATCTTTTAATCTAACCAGTTCCGACTCTACTTTTTTATGCTGCTCATCAAAGGGAATTTGGCCCATATTATTCATCAAACTATCCACATTATAGGCCAATACGCAAGTGCTCATGAGCAGCCAGAAAACTACCAATGCGGAAACCCGTATGTAAATTAGTTTTAACATGTAATATAGTTGCTAAATATACGGGGAAATTTGAAAAAGGGCC
This sequence comes from Flavobacteriales bacterium, assembly GCA_040376605.1. Lineage (GTDB taxonomy): Bacteria > Bacteroidota > Bacteroidia > CAIKAF01 > CAIKAF01 > JANWKQ01. The sequence continues at coordinate 23,438 of JBEIQI010000007.1, forward strand.
CTAACGATTTATAGGTATTAGAACTGTGCGTCGAATTGCTTAATTCCTGGTTTATCTCAAGGCCTTTCAATCCAACTTATTGTATATTTGCTTATGGTTATATTGAAAGCTATTTATACTGTTTATGCATGGACCCTTTGGATTTTAATAGGGTTTTGGATTTTTTTATGGGCCATTCTGGTTTCCATCATTCGAGGAGAAAAAGGTTTGTCTCAAATTATCGCCGCCTATAAGCTATTTGCCAAGGTCTGGTTTTTTATGATAGGTATGCGCATTAAACTAAAAGGTCAACAATACAGAGATCAAACTGGGGCTTGTTTAATTGTTAGCAACCATGGTTCAAATATTGATATGATGACGGCTCCCCATGTGTGCCCTACCCAATTAAGTCCATTGGCCAAGGAGGAAGTAAAGAAGATACCCATGTTGGGTTATATGTTTAAGGCGGTGAGTGTTTTTGTAAATAGGAAGGATGCAGAAAGCAGAAAGAGGAGTATAGAAGAGATGAAAAGGAAGCTGAACAATGGGATTTTTATTTTTATGTTTCCCGAAGGAACTAGAAATAGGACTCCTTTACCATTAAAAGATTTTTACGATGGGGCTTTTAAAATTGCTATTGAGGTTCAAAAACCAATCATGCCCTTGGTATTTTTAAATCTGCGAAAACTAGCGCCACTGAATAGTTTTTTTATGCAACCGGGAACTATCCAAGGGGCTTTTTTGGAGCCCATTTCAACGGAAGGTTTAACTGAAAATGATGTACCCATGTTAAAAGAAAAAGTATATAAAATGATGTATGAGTATATAGAAACTAATGATCCATACTTCAAAAAAAATTAATGAAAGGATATTTAAGTTTATTACTTGTTTTCGTTTTTCTGTTTGCTTGTAACAATAAAAAGCAAACGAGTACTTATTTCGAATATAAAGGTTTTGCGGCAGGAACAGCCTTTTTTATTGAATATGATAAGAGTGCTGGTAATTTGGATCTTGAAATTTGTAAAATTCTCAAATCCGTGGAGGCTTCTGTTACCTCAACTTCATCTGGTTCATTAATTAATCATATCAATAATAACGATTCTATTCTTAAACTGGATGACCATTTTTTGAAACTGTTATCAAGATCTGCTGAAATTTATAAGGAAACCAATAGGGCCGTAGATCCTACGGCCATTTCATTAACCCAATATTGGAAGTTCGATGACAATAGATATCGAAATCCAAGCAAGGTAGATTCGAATACCATCGAGTCCATAAAAAAATATGTGGGCATGGATCAACTTTTTATTGGTCCAAATAAAACCCTCATTAAAAAAAATCCGCAAACCATGATCAATTTCGATCATATTTATATTGGTTATACCGTTGATTTAATTGCCGAATTATTGAATAGTTATAACGTTCAAAATTATAAGATTGAATTAAACGGAAGAGTAAGAACCAAAGGGGTAAATCAGGCAGGTAAGAATTGGGTTTTTGCCATTGATGAGCCGGTTACTAATCCTAAATCCAGAGAATTACTAGCAATGGGTGAAATGAATAATGAGGCTTATACCATCGCCGGATCTTATAGAAATTATGTTGCATATGGTGATAAAAAATTATCCTATACCATCGATCCCAGAACAGGTTATCCGGTTCAACATAGTTTAATATCTGTAATGGTTTTTGCCCCTACCTGTTTGGAAGCAGAGGTTTATGCATCAGCTTTTATGGTTATGGGGCCTGAGCAAACCAAATCCTTTATCCAAAATCATAAAGAATTAAAGGTCTATTTAATAAGCACTAATTATAAAGGAGAATGGATTACCTATTTAAGTAACAATTTGGGGGAAAATATAGAAAAGGTAAAGGATGAGTTTTAAATAAATACTTCCCGAATTGTTTGAATGGGAATATTTACACCACCTTTAAGGGTTACCAGGTTTTCATCAGCAGTCCAAATAGTAGTTTCCACGGCTTTTATTCCCTCCAAAGTATCGAAAACTAATTTAACCTTTCCTTTATGAGTGTTACCTAAAATCATAGCTTTACAAAGATTGGCATATCTCAATCTTCTATCCTCGGCAGTATCAAGCACTTCGTTCTGTACAAAATGATATTTTTTAATATCTTCTTTTGCAATGAGTTCTATATCTGGAATCATAGTTAAGTGAATTAAGTTGTTTAAATTTAAACCAATTTTTTACAAGTTAGTTAAAACCCTGCTTAAATATTTATTAAAGCCAAAACTAATGAGCTGTACCTTTTGAGAATAAGGTTATTTTGGTATAATGGGCAAAATGAGGTATAAGCCCTTTGTATACTAGATAGGCTAGTTCTTAAATACTTTGGAGTAATAGAGGTTTCCATTTAACTCATCTAATAAGCTAACAATATATATACCTGTAGCTAAGTTATCATCCAATTCCATTGTGTAGATTGAAATGTTTTCATTTAACGAAAGGGATTTGTTAGTTAAGGTCTTGCCGCTCAGATCGGTAATTAACAGCACTAAATGAGAGGAGTGGAGATCTGGTAAGATTATTTGCAAGGAATTATTATTAACGTGCGCTGCAAATGAAAAGGACAGATTCTCACAATTAATATGTAAAGGATTAAAATAGGTTGTAAAACCATTAAAATCAATCTGAGCAAGGCGGAAGTACCCGTAACGATAGATATTTACAATAATATCTTGATAGTTAATAATGGAATTAGAATTACCTGCTCCTTGATAATTAGATACTGTGCTGTAGTTGATACCATCATTTGATCCCTGAATTTCAAAATGCTCGTTGTTGGTTTCAGTTGCTGTGCTCCAATTAAGGATCACGTTTTCGTTATCACAAGCAGCGTTGAAAGAAATAAGTTCAACCGGTAACGGATTTGAGTTAGTTAAAGTTCCAAAAGTATGAGGGCTAAAGGTAGTTTCGGTTTCACTTCCTTCCACAAATCCATTTGAAATAAGTCCAGAACTATTAGCTATACTTCTTCCACGATTCCACCATTGTTGAGTACTTACTGCTCCTGCATGGTCTCTGTTGCTCCAATGCGCCACTACCAAATCACCCACATTGGTAATTCCTTCAGATGCTGCAGTACCCAGCCAGTATAACCTAACATTTATATTACTGCTACCACTTATTTTGGTGACATCCCACCAACGAAGATGGCTCACATCAAACAAGCTTGCTTCCAGGGGAGTATAGGTTCCATAACCGGTATTTTGGGCATCTACCTCCATAACGGTTAAGTTGGTGCTTGTTGTTCGGAGTCCAGCCCTCATATAACGGGTGCCTTCGCCACATGGATAATCGTATAAATTAACGGTATTTGATTGTCTTCTAAAATTACCATCCACAAAACTATTTGTAGATCCACCAGATACTCCAGTAATGGCCGGATTAGTTACTAAGATACTGAATGTTCCAGTAATTAAATTCCTATTGGTTAAAGTAAATACACCCAATCTTTCTCCCAACGGATCACCAGAGTTTGCACCTACTTCTATATTGTCATTGAGAGTTACCGATCCAGCGGTTTTATTGATGGTAACATGATAAAATACTTCTAAATTGCTTGCGTCGGCAGTGGTTATGGTTTGGTTATTAGGTCCCCAAAATATGATAGTGCTTTGTCCTTGTTTAAAGTCATTTTCTGTATTATTATTTATCCAGTTACCTCTAAGAAACACTCTTCCATCTGTTGTAGCAAATGTTCCATCACTCATATCTAATTCAGAATTAGCTGCAGCATCAATAGTTAAATCCCCATGAGCTACTAAAATATTATTTGGACTTCCAACGATTTCTAGCTTTTCAGCATTCATGGTAACATGATGACATCTGGCTGTGTCTTGAAAGTTGTCGGAATATTGTGCGGTAAAATCAATAATAGGATTATTACTTACATTCGGAATAACAACATCCGTAAATTCATTTGGTACCCGGTTGGTAGACCAATTGGTACAATCAAACCAATTATTATTTGTTGATCCATCCCAGGTAGCGGTGGTGTAAGTATTGTCTAAGGGTATGCTTGTTAAGGTAAAGTTGGTATTATAATTAGCGCAAGATCCATCCGTTGAGAGCCAATTTGCAGGGGTAGTTATCCTTATATACCAGTTGTATCTGTTCGTTATTGTAGTTGGACCATTATATCTTACAAAATCAGAAGCAGCTCCAGAAACTGCGTATGAAACGCAAGGTACTGATGGATGTAGTCCAGATTGTTGAGTGCTAGCTCCAAGGCTCGTCCAAGATGTACCTGTATTAAATGCACATAAGAATCTACCACCTGTGTATGTGGCATCATGAACAGCTGCGGTCCCTTGCGACCAAGTTCCCGCTTGCATTATATAAAGTTGATCTCCCCCTGAGTTCATATTCAGTACATTGGTTGTTGTAAAGGTCCAATTTGGACAGGTTGGTGACGCAGCATTGGGGAAAGTAAAGGTAAATGCGGTTCCTGCAGGAATATTACCTGGACCATTATATGTACAAACATAAAATCCTTCAGTGTCACCCCATAAATTTGCAGTGGTTCGTTCCCAGCCATTATCTGTCATATGAATAACTGTTCCAGGAGTTATGTCAATAAATGAAACCAGACTAACCTTATCCTCTGCAACAACTCCACTACATCCGTTATTATTTGCATTAACGCCAACAATAACCAAGTCTCCTTGGTCAAATATCGTTTGCGCATTTGAAATAGCGCATAGTGATATCACCATCATGCTTATGACTATTTTTTTCATGTTCAAGTATTAAAAAATTTTAATGCGGTTTAGTGCCAGCGAGTTTGACACTGTAGGGTAATCACATTTACTGAACAAATGTAGATATAGATGTATTCTAAAATACATCCAAAATCAACCTTAAAGATTTGATAATTTTTAAGTAATAAATTAAAAAACTACTGGCTTGTGAACCAGTAGGTTAAATTTTTTCAATTAAATTTTAAGATTTAAAATTCAACCAAAGTACCCAATTTTTCACCTTCCATTAATCTTAATAAATTCCCCTCGGTATTAATATCAAAGACGATAATAGGTAATTTATTTTCGTTACAGAGGGTAAAGGCGGTCATATCCATTACGTTTAATCCTTTGCTATATACCTCATCGAAAGTGAGGGTTTCGTATTTAGTAGCTGATTTATCTTTTTCGGGGTCAGCGGTATAAATTCCATCTACACGGGTTCCTTTTAAAACCACATCTGCCTCAATTTCGATAGCTCTTAAAGATGCAGCTGTATCAGTTGTAAAATAAGGGTTGCCGGTACCTGCACCAAAAATTACGACTCTTCCTTTTTCTAAATGTCGAACCGCTCTTCGGCGAATATAGGGTTCCCCAATTTCTTTCATTTCTATAGCACTCACTAAGCGGGTTTGTACCCCAATTTTTTCGAGAGAGGATTGTAAGGCCATTCCATTCATTACAGTGGCTAACATGCCCATATAATCTCCTTGTACTCTATCCACTCCACTTTCTGTGCCACTCATTCCCCTAAAAATATTTCCTCCCCCAATCACTACGGCAATTTCAATTCCTTTATCAACCACTCTTTTTATTTCTGCTGAATAATGTTTCAGCATCGCCGGATCGATACCATATTGTTTTGAACCCATTAATGATTCGCCGCTTAATTTTAGGAGTACTCTTTTATATTTCATAGTAGGTATTTAAATCAAATTTATAGTTTTTATTGATGAGAAAAGAACAAAAAAAAGCCTCGAAATATTTTCGAGGCTTTCAATAAATATTACTGACCTAAACCATAACGCTTGAAGGCGGATACGGTTAAGTCTTTGTCAAGACTTTTTAGGTATTGGCTAACAGTCATCTTGTTATCCATAATATAATCCTGATTCAATAGGGTATTTTCTTTAAAGTACTTTTCTATTTTTCCTTTAGA
>JBEIQI010000376.1:0-1324 GCA_040376605.1 Flavobacteriales bacterium
AAGCAGTGAGTAAATGGCTATTGAAAAAGAAAAATAATCCATCGATTGTTATTGGACATGATTGTCGTTTTGCCGGTAAATTATTTTTAGAAGAAGCATCGAAGGTATTTATCGCTAACGGTATAAAAGTGTATTATGCAGATGGTTTTGTAAGCACTCCGATGGTTTCATTGGCAACTTTACGTCAAAAAGCTGATTTGGGAATTGTAATTACAGCTTCGCATAATCCGCCGGAATATAGCGGGTATAAATTGAAAGGAAGTTTTGGTGGACCGCTGTTGCCAGAAGATATTTCGGATATTGAAATGATTATTTCAGAAGAGATTCCGTTTACCGGTAATGTGGTTTTAACGAATAATGAAAAGTTTATCCAACTTGATTTAAAGAATTTATATATAGAACATGTAAAAGCATCATTTGATTTAGATGCGATTAATAACTCTGATTTTCGTTGGGGTTATGATGCCATGTTTGGAGCGGGTATGTCCGTAATGAATGAACTTTTTCCGGAAATTGAATTATTGCATTGCGAACCCAATCCGGGATTCAATGGCACTGCTCCTGAACCCATACTAAGAAATTTAGAAGAGTTTGCTGAATTTATTAAAGTATCCGAACTGATTGATTGTGGCTTGGCCACCGATGGTGATGCTGATAGAATAGGTTTATTCGATAGTAAAGGAAACTTTATCGATTCGCATCACATCATTTTATTATTGATCCACTATTTGGTGAAATATAAAAATCAAAAAGGTAAAGTGGTAACGGCCTTTTCTACCACCGAGAAAATTTCGAAACTATGCAAACATTACGGTTTAGAACAAACTACCACTAAAATTGGCTTTAAATATATTACCGGATACATTTTAAATGAAGATGTATTGTTGGGTGGGGAAGAAAGTGGAGGCATTGCCATTAAAGGACATATACCTGAACGAGATGGAATTTGGATGGGGTTGATCATTTGGGAATTTATGGCTAAAACCGGAAAAACATTAGAGGAACTTATTCAGGAGGTGTATGATATTGTGGGGGCATTTAAGTACGATAGAAACGACCTACATATTACCGAAGAACTCAAACAAGGGGTACTTGCTAAATGTAAAGAAGGTATTAGCGCATTTGGTGATTATTCTGTATTGAGAAGTGAAGATTTGGATGGGTTTAAATACCATTTTGAAAACGATCAATGGTTATTGATTCGTGCATCGGGCACGGAACCTGTATTGAGGGTTTATGCAGAGAGCAAGGACCAGGAGTCAGTGAATAAGCTTCTAAAAACCGCCACTGAAACGGTTCTTAATTTTTAACATTTTAACTATCT
>JBEIQI010000095.1:0-10283 GCA_040376605.1 Flavobacteriales bacterium
CAATACCTACTGCTAAATGACCTGGACCTAAATCTCTTCTTCTATAAGCAGCGGCAATTTTTAATCCATGATCTTGTTGAAAACCAATGTAGTCGCCATATCCGGTTAAACCAAGACCCAACTGATTTTTACCATCAGAGGTTAAATCTATCGGCATATCCGCTGTAAACAACCAGGTATTTGGAGCCCCTTGAAGACCATTCCACTGAAAACGACCCAAAATAGTTCCGCAAATACCATCTTTAGCTCCGGCATAAGCAGGATTATATAACATTTTATTGAAATAAAACATGGTATATTGAGGGTCCTGTTGCGCTCTAAGACCGCTAACAATGCCAGTTAAAAGAATAAGACTAAGTACAAGTTTACGCATAATGCTCTGATCAGTTTATTGTATATAGTTAGTACTAAGAGTGTAAATATACGAAAAAAAAATAATTAATCCACCAAACGTTTAACAATCAATTGTTCATTAATATAGTTAAAGTATTAATAATCAACATTTTAAAATTTTAAAAAAAGTGAAAATCCTAACAAATAGGGCTCAATTTGTCAAAATTTAGGGGGTTACGCAAATGCAGTAGTTAATTATTGGTTCAGTTTCTTGTAAGTCCTGAGCCATCTATCGGGTATCTCATTCATACTGGCAACCTCATAATCGGTTTCGCTGCATGGAACTAAATATTCTCTAATATGATACTTATCCATCCCTAAATCGCTTACTGGTACGGCCATCCACCACTTTTCGGTTAATCGGTTCTTATAAAAACTGATCTCCTCCGGATAGCCTTGATAGGCCACGGTGTACTTCATGTATTGATGGTCATCAACCTCTAATGATTCGGGCTTACGCAAATAATAGCCTTCAATAAAATGCCAAATGCATTGGGCCATGAGGTGATGATCAGTCCAATCTAACTTACCATCAGGTTTAATCCCATAAAACCCAGCTGAACTCATTTTATAACTTAATCCACTGTATCGGGCCAATCGGCATATCTCATCACTACTAAATCCATTGGGCGTTGCAAAGGTGCAATTAGGAGCATCAGCTCGCTTAACACTTCCCAGGTCCAAACATAAAAAGTCGGCATCCCTTATCACCGGTTCCGAATCTTCAATTCGATTCCTCACTTCCCCCAACCGATGCATTTCGAAATTAAATCCCCTAAACAATTCTAATAACTCCGGAGGTGTAAAATAGGTTTGATACCCCAGGTTGCTATAATTGAATAAATAATTATCTCCATCATTTAATACTTTGCTTAAAAAGTTCCATGCCGTTAATTCCTCGGATGCATCTTTAAAATCCAACGTGGAACTAATGTTCACCAGGTTACAAAACTTTCCAATTTTTTTATACGCCAGGTATTGTGCATACACTAATTCTTTTCCGCCACCAATAATCACCGGCAGGATTCTTCTTGAAATTAATTCTACCAAAAAATCAGACAATTGGTTGACCACTTCATCCAAAGAGGTCTTAACGGATAGATTCCCAAAGTCGGCAATGCTTACTTCATAATTTCCTTTAAACAATCTATATAACCAATAACGAACATTATCCGGAGTATTATAAATATTGGAGGCCAGATCCGAATCATCGAAACCCACACCTATTATTCCTATATGATAAATTTGATTATCCCAATCGGGAAATTCTCTGTCTAATCCAAAATAATCAATATTGGAGGATAGTTGACTTCTGTTAAAATCTTCGGCCAAAACAAAGTTGCCCACCGGCATAAAAAACTCTTCCCAATTCTTCATATATATATGTAACGAATATTCGATAGTAAAAATAGGCCTCAAACCATTGCAATAATGGGTTAGTACTAATAGATATCTACAATTGAATATTAATTACTTTTTTAAGGATGAAATCGATAGGGAGAATAGGCAGCCAAGAATGCTTAACTGTTTATTATGGTCTAAAGGGGAAATGAGAACAAGTCGTTTAGAAGCAAGACATTAGACACCCAGAAACAAGAGCCTTGAATGGTGAATGTCTTGGCGTCTTGCTTCTAAAAGTCTTGCTTATCAATGCTCTACTTCTTTTTAGCTGCAGGTTTCTTGGCTTTTGGAGCTGCCTTCTTTTTAACTGCTGGTTTCTTGGCTGCTGGTTCTTTTTTAGCTTTCGGCTCAGCTTTCTTTTTGGCAGCAGGAGCTTTTTTTGCCTTGGTGGCTTTATTGGCCTTGGCATTCGCTGCTTTTTTGCTTGCAGGAGCCTTGGCATCTGCTTCTGCAATGATTTCTTTTACACGGTCTAACGTTAGGGCTTCTGGCTCCTCTCCTTTGGGTATCTTATAATTTTCTTTACCCTTGCCAATATATATACCCCATCTTCCTCTCAATAATTTAATATCATCTTCATCAAAGGATTTGATCAAACGATTGGCGTCGGATTCTCTTTTGGCTTTTATCAATTCAATGGCTTTGGCTTCATCCACTTCCATGGGGTCTGTTCCTTTAGGAATCGAAACAAATTTACCATCATGGCGAACAAAAGGACCAAACCTTCCGATACCTACCACCATTTCTTTCTCCTCAAAGGTTCCAACTGCTTTTGGCAGTTTAAATAACTCAAGTGCATCCGCCAAGGTGATCGATTCAATGCTTAAGTTACCTCGGATACTTGCATATTTAGGCTTCTCTTCATCTTCAATTTCACCAATCTGAACCATTGGTCCAAATCTTCCTATTAAAGCATAGATATTTTTTTGTGATGCCGGATCCACTCCTAATAATCTTTTACCGGTAACCCTTTTGGATTCTTTCTCGGTGGTGACAATATTTTCGTGGAATGGATTATAAAATTCTTTGATCATCTGGTGCCATTCGATTTTACCATTGGCAATTTCATCGAATTCCTTTTCTACAATAGCCGTAAATTGAAAGTCCATGATCTTTGGAAAATTATCTACCAAAAAATCTGTAACCAGAGAACCAATATCAGTAGGGAATAATTTATTCTTTTCAGCACCAGTATTTTCCGTCCGTTGCTCCTTGGAAACCTTCGCATCGGCAGCGGTAAACACCATATAATTTCGTGGGGTACCTTCTCTTTCCTCCTTCACCACATATTGTCGTTTTTGAATGGTACTAATGGTTGGAGCATAAGTTGAAGGTCGACCAATACCTAATTCCTCCAATTTTTTCACTAGGGATGCCTCCGTATATCTTGCCGGAGGTTGGCTAAAACGCTCCATTCCAATTATTTCTTTATAACCCAAAGAATCCCCTGCAACTACCGGTGGCAACGTTTGATCATTTTCGTTTTCTTCCTCATCATCGTTGCTTTCTAAATAAACTTTTAGAAAACCTTCAAATTTAATGACTTCACCTCTTGCTACAAATTGTAATTCAGGTTTGGCAGTACCTATATATATATTGGTTTTTTCTAAACGGGCATCACTCATTTGTGAAGCGATGGAACGTTTCCAAATAAGCTCATACAAGCGTTGTGCACTGGCATCTTCACCTGCAGATTCTACATTAAAATCGGTTGGACGAATACATTCGTGTGCTTCCTGTGCTCCTTTAGATTTGGTTGTGAAATTTCTTTTGAAGTGAAAATCCTTACCAAACATGCTATTGATAGCCGCTTCTGAAGCTTCCAAAGCAAAATCACTCATATTCACACTATCAGTTCTCATATAGGTGATTTTTCCAGCTTCATATAATTTTTGAGCCAGCTGCATGGTTCTAGCAACCGAAAAACCCAATTTCCTATTGGCTTCTTGCTGCAAGGTAGAAGTTGTAAATGGAGCTGCCGGACTCTTGGTTGCCGGTTTCGTCTCCGTATTATTTACCTTAAAACTATGTGATAAGCAAGTATTTAAAAAATCCTCCGCTTCTTGAGAAGTTTTAAATTTTTGATTCAGTTCTGCTTTAAATGGTCGGCTGGCTTTTGGGGTGGTAAATAAACCATTAACCTTATAATAAGATTCTACTTTAAATTTATTTCTATCTCTTTCGCGATCTACAATAAGTCTCACGGCAACCGACTGAACCCTCCCTGCACTTAAACTAGGACGAATTTTTTTCCAAAGAACAGGTGATAATTCATATCCCACCAACCTATCTAAAATTCTTCTTGCTTGCTGCGCATTTACCAAATCGTAGTTAATGCCTCTTGGATTAAGAATGGCCTTACTAATAGCCGTCTTGGTAATTTCATTAAAAACAATTCGCTTGGTTTTCTTTTCAGCCAGCTCTAAACTTTCACTTAAATGCCAGGCAATAGCCTCTCCCTCTCGGTCCTCATCGGAAGCAAGCCAAACCATTTCGGCCTCTTTAGCTAATTTTTTCAATTCGGCAATTACCTTTTTCTTATCCTCCGAAACTTCATAAACCGGAGTAAAATCATTGGCAATATCTATGGAAATTCCTTTTTCACCCAAGTCTCTAACGTGGCCATAACTGCTTTTCACTACATAATCACTGCCAAGATATCCTTCAATTGTTTTTGCCTTGGCAGGCGACTCCACTATAACCAGGTTTTTTGCCATTTGCGGGAATTAGAAATTGTTAAAATCCCGACAAATAAATGATAAAATGTAATGAAACGCAAATGAGGTCGTGGTGAGATAATAACACCGACCTATTCAATAAACTAAATATCAATTACTTATAAATGATATCAAACCTAATTATAACTTTTCAAGGGTGGTATAGTAGAACAAGTTAGCAATCAAAATGAATGATCTCCTTCCACTTTTAGTTCTTTACAAATACTTTAAACTCCAAAATAAATTCTTTGATTTCACGGATTAACTGTTCTTTTTGTATGGCAATTAAATGAACCACCTCCTTGTAATCGTTTTTTAACCGAGATCCATACCTATTATTGTCATCTTTTTGAAGCATCAATAAATTGAGATGATTTACTTTGTCTTCATCCACAAAAAAACTTAGATGACTGTAAGCCACTACCATATTTTCAATCTGCTCTTTATTGAGTTCATTGCGTCGATTTAACTCAGTTAAGTACCTGTATATGGCAAATTTCATTCTAGCAATGCTACAGGGAAGGGATTTTTTTGATTGGAATACCGCCGGATGGATTGATTTTTGCAATACTACGCCATATTGACGTATCAAAGCTTCTGCTTGTTCTACAGTCATAAAACTTGGGTTTACTAAATGATAAAACGTAAAAACGAAGTTATTTGTTCCTATATTTTAAAGTAATTCATTTTTTAACCTCCTTTTAAATATTTCTCGATGAGTAAAACAGTATGCTTAAATTTAATCGACTCAAATTCAGAAATATAGAAATGCGTGCAAAAAATACTTTCAATTTTTATTGAAAGTTCAGAAACATTCCGTACAATTGTGTATGAAATTAGAAGAAGCCAAATTAAAATTCATTCAAACCTGGGGAGCATTGGGCAGTAACTGGGGTATTAGTAAGACCATGGCACAAGTTCATGCCCTGCTAATGATCAGCAAAGAACCTTTAAGTGCAGAAGAAATTATGGAAACGCTAAATATTAGCAGGGGAAACACCAACATGACAGTAAGAAGTTTAATTGATTGGGGCCTTGTGTACAGGGAAATAAAAACTGGAGATAGAAGAGAGTTTTTTAGAGGAGAAAAAGATATTTACCTGGTAGGTAAACAAATTGTAAAAATCCGAAGAGAAAGAGAGGTACAGCCTGTGATTCAACTATTGAACTCATTACAAGATATCGACGAAAAAAATGCCGAGACAGTAGAATTTAAACAACAGATGCAGGAAATAGCTGATTTTACAAAACGCTCCGACTCCTTGGTAGCAAAATTGGTAGAGGCAGATGAAAATTGGTTCGGAAAGATGCTCATGAAATTGATGAAATAAAGACTCAAACCATGAAGAAGTTAACAGATTTTGGAAAATTAATTTTGATTTGGCTCATCTCCATCCTAGTATTTAACTTCAGTTTTTCCGTCTTCGCTGCAACCATTAGAAATAGCAATGATGACATAACAGTGATCTTTATGTTCACGCTGACTTTTATTTTTACCCTATTTTTTGCAGCCCTCTCCTCCATACCTAATTTAATATTTTTTGTTCTATTAGGCATGCTCATTCTTCAAACTAAGTATTCACAAAGAACAAAAAAAATATTCTTAATGATCATCAATACCCTAGGTATCCTGGTTTTATGCATCGTCACCTTTGGATTTATTTCATTGATAAGAGAAAAAGAAGGCCTGTTATACCCCTTAAACAAATATATCTGGTGGTATCCTAACTGGGTATTGTTAGTGAGTTCCAACTTAGCTATTCTTCTAATGCCATTCGGAAACAAAAAAACAAGTCAAACTAATTCGTCAAGTTATGGAAACACTTAAGAAATTGGCTCAACTTTTCCTCATTTGGATGATCACTCTATCTGCTTTATCCGCGTGTACTGCTATAATGGAACATCAATTGGGCTCGGAACGTTTTTTCTCGACTATGTTTGTTATGATGCTCTACAGTATGGTACTTTCATTGCCTGCCTTTATTTTCTTTAGTATTTTTAGTTTTAAAATACTGAATAGCAACCGAAGCCTTGCTCGCAAAAAACTAAATATTTTGCTGATTAACTATGCTGATATTGCAGGTACATTCATAATAATATTTGTTCTGATGCCAGCCGGTTTTGGCGATTTAACAAGAAAGGTGATCACCTTACAACCCTTCTGGGCATTAGTTATATCGTCCTCTGCAGCTATTTTACTCATGCCATTCAATCATCAACAAAATATTAATACCCAGAACTGAAATTTATAAAAATAGACCTAATGAAACGCATCGCATTTTTAAAGAATATAACCTTAGCTGAGATTATATTAAATACCATTATGGCCTTTCTATTTTTTACTGGAATTATAACAAATTTCTTTGAAATTTCGGGAACTGTACTGATTGTTGCAGGTATCCTTCATTCAGCAAGTATGCTCTTGCACTGGCTAGCCTGGAACCAGCTACCAACAACCCATAAGGCTCGTATTATTTTTAACGTTTGGGTAATAGGTAGTTTTGCCATTACCATTATAGGAGGAGCCATATATCCACCCTTCGGATACCTTATGCTATTTGTATTACTGGCATTTGCGGCCATTTGGTTTCTGTTCTACTGTATCATTCTTTATAAAGAGTATAGCTATTTAAAGCGGAGGAAAAAATTATTTGATCAACGAGCACTTATACACTTTTAAAATGTTAAAACTCAATACCTATCATTTACTAATATTAACCATAATGCCTTTCTTTGCCTCATGAAACGTGTGGCTGTAATTGGAGCATCAGGAACCCTGGGCAAAATCATTATCAACAAATTAAGTTCGTTGGAAGAGATTGAGTTAATCAAACTTAGCAGAAACACCGCATTAGGACCTGAAGGATTTTTAGTTTTTGAACCCGAAAAAGATGACTGGAAAAAACTGGGCCATATTGATATCCTTATTAATGCAGCAGGCATTATCCATGAATCAAAAGATGCTGAATTCGAAAAAGTGCATGTTCATTTGGTGCAAAAAATCATTGAAAACAGGCATATTATCGGAGACCCAGTCATCATTCAAATTTCTGCCTTAGGAGCAGATGAAAAACATCCCATTGCCTTTTTAAGAACCAAAGGAATTGCGGATGCCATTTTATTGAAACAGGCCGATACCTATGTTATTCGACCTTCCATCGTATGCACCTCGAATACCTTATTGGTGAAAAAGTTTAAAATGATGTTCGATATCAGTAAGTATTTCTTTAATCATGCAGTATTACCGGCCAGTTTTTTACGGACCCGTATCCAACCGATTATGGAAGAGGATTTTGCGGATACCATAGGATTATTGTGTTCGCAAAAACCTAATCAATCGTTGATTGACCTTCCAGGTGCTGAACAAATTTCATTTCAATGGCTCATGGATCTTGCCGGAGTGGTACGAAATCAAAAAATGATTGCTCTAGAAATACCCAAAAATCTGGTGGAAGCGGTCACCAAAAATTTTATTTCCATTTGGTTTCCGGGCTTAATTAATTACGATCAATTTCAACTCTTATTTAAGGACAATATTGCTGATAAACAAACCATTGAAACATTGTTGGGCAGACCGGTAAAAAGCACACTGGAATTCTGGAAGAAAGAATTTGCAAAGGATTAATTTGCCAACCTAATTCAAGCAACTTTTCTTATCGTAAAATCATCTTGTAAGTATCATGTTCATTTATTATCTTTACCACTTGTAGAAGTATGAGATATAGGTTCCCTTTGGTTGGTTTAATCATTTCAATAGGTATTATTACCAGTTGCGGACCTGTTGTTGAGCCTCCCGTAGACATGGGATACCGTTACATTCCTATTGACACCGGGCGTTATTATATATACGATGTAGATTCCGTTTATATTGATTGTGTGGCCAACATTAATGATACGGTTCACTATCAATTGAAAGAAACCTACCCATCCCTATTTATTGATGGTATGGGAGATACCGTTATAAATATTACCCGTTATTATAGAACAGATCATTCCCAGCCATGGTCGGAGATTGTGGCACCACCCGATGTTTGGTGGCTTAAACGAACCACCACGAGGCTCGAAAAAACGGAAGAAAATCTCACATTTGTAAAAATGACTTATCCCATTGATGTCAATTACGAATGGGATGGAAATGCCTATAATGTTTTAGGGCAGCAATTTTATCATTACGGAGATCAGGATATAAGTTTTAACAATGGGTTTGCCAACTTTGATAGTACCATAACGGTGTATCATCAGGAAGATACAAGTAGTTTGATTCAATATTATTTATTTACCGAAACCTATGCCCGAAATATAGGAATGATATATAAGATGAAAATTAATATCCCAAATGCAATTTACAATGATTCTAGTAATCCGGGTAATGTGAATAGCTGTTGGCAAGATATTCCATTTGGCCTATATTGGTTCAATGTATATATTCTCCAGAGAATTAAACTAGGATCATTGGTTACTTACAAATTAATTGAATATGGTTTTGAATAGAAGTATTTTCTTTTTTCTCGTTGTATTTGTTTCATTAACTAACCTTTTTTCGCAATCCTATTATAAGTTTGCAGTGTATTTTGCTGATAAAACACCGGTAGGTTATCCATATAGCCTAAGCTCTCCATTGGATTTTTTATCCCAACGATCCCTTGATCGTAGGACCCGGTATAGCATTCCACTAACCCCATTAGATCTTCCTGTAGCCCCTTCTTATATAAGTGGCGTATTGGCTATTTCTGATTCCATCCAATTTTATAACAAAAGCAATTGGATGAATTGTATGGTTATTGGAACTAACGATTCAACCTTGGCCGATTCGATTGATCAGTTGCCTTATGTAAATCAGGTTCGTTGGATCTTTAAAGGCAATAAGCCTCAAACAGCTGCCGATTTTCCCGGAATCTTTGGTCCCCCGGTAAGTTTAACCGGCGCCGGTTATGGAATAGATTATGGAAAAGCGGATACACAATCTATCATGATGAGTTTAGATTATTTGCACAAAAGAAATTACCATGGGAAAGATATAGTTATTGCCGTTTTAGATGCCGGTTTTACCAGCACCCAGGGTATAACCGGCTTTAATCATTTAAGAGATAGCAGTAGAATTTTAGGTACCTGGGATTTTGTGGCTAACGAAACCAGTGTTTCCGGAGATAACAGTCATGGCACCCATGTGCTATCGTGCATGGGAGGATATATTCCGGGTGAATTTATGGGTACCGCTCCTCAAGCCTCCTATTGGTTATTAAGAACCGAAGAAGGGGCGGCTGAAACGGTAAGCGAAGAATACAATTGGGTAGCAGGAGCCGAATTTGCAGACAGTGTTGGAGCGGATATGATCAATAGTTCTTTAGGTTATACCACTTTCGATTTTCCAAGCATGGATTATACCTATTCTCAATTAAATGGGAATACAACGATAATTACCAAAGGGGCCGATTTAGCAGCCAGAACAGGCATGTTGGTTTGTAACAGTGCAGGAAATAGTGGAGCAAGTAGTTGGTATTATATTGGAGCACCTGCAGATGCCGATAGCATTCTATCGATAGGAGCTGTAAAAAGCGATAGATCCGTTGCAAGCTTTAGTTCGTTCGGACCTACCTCAGATGGGAGAATAAAACCGGATGTAAGTTCAATGGGCCAGCAGGCATATATTTTAGGTCTCATGGGTAATACACAAACCGGGAATGGAACCTCATTTGCATCCCCAATTTTATGCGGAGCAGTAGCATGTTTATGGCAGAAGTACCCTAACAAAACTAACTTCGAAATAATGGA
>JBEIQI010000125.1:0-8554 GCA_040376605.1 Flavobacteriales bacterium
ATTTTTTTCTTCTAGTAATTTCGTTTTTTCATTTATGACATTTATTTTTTCTTGCTTTTTCCTTTCCTTTTCCTTTTCTTTTTCTTTTTGTAAAGCTAATTTAATGTTCATATTAAAACATTTTAACTCGTATTTATAATGACTTTGACAATATGTTAATTGCGTATTTGGAATAGGAGCAACATATTTTTGCAAACAATTGTAGCTAGTTGTACAACATTTACCAGGCATAAATGTCGCGCCATACATTGTAAAACTATGACAATCTAACCATAATTCATAACAACCCTTTTCATCTACAGATTTACTTTCACTATTAATGCCTCGTATTTTTTTAAGTCCCAATTCTTTATAATAGGGTAAAACCGAAAATTGTATATTTCTACAATAAGGACACTTAATAAAATAATCAGGTTTACATTTCAAAAAAACGTCCATTTCTTCTTTTGTAAATGTATTGGGATTATATGTTTTAAACACATGTTTTTGTTTATAAATCTCGTTATACAATGAAACATAATTAAACCGATGATTACAAAAAATGTAATCAAATATTTGCCCATGATATATCGATCGATTTTTTTGAGCATAAATTATAAGCGTGTAGTCACTTTTTTTACCATAGAATTTTTCCAATCCGCATAAGTACCTTCAACAATATGTTTCCGAGCTTCACCTGCCAACCATAAATAAAAAGCCAAATTATGAATACTGCTTATTTGTGCTGCCAATCGTTCATTCAAACTCATTAAATGACGTAAATAGGCTTTCGAATGATTTTCATCAACCTCCACACCAGTACCTTCATCAATAGGCGAAAAATCATCCTCCCACTTTTTATTTTTTATATTAATAATCCCTTCCCTGGTAAACAACATACCGTTACGTGCATTTCGGGTAGGCATTACACAATCAAACATATCAATACCTAACGAAATACATTCCAAGATATTTTCGGGAGTACCAACGCCCATTAAATATCGTGGCTTATCCTTTGGCAAAATTCCACAAACCAAATCGGTCATTTCATACATCAAGTCAGCAGGTTCACCAACAGAAAGGCCACCAATGGCATTTCCATCCATTTCCTGCGCAGCCACATATTCTGCAGAAGCAATTCTTAAGTCTTTGAATACCGACCCCTGCACAATGGGGAAAAGAGCCTGTTCACAACCATAAAGAGGTTGAGTGTTTTTAAACTGAGTAACACATCTGCTCAACCAACGATGCGTAAGATCCATACTATTCTTTGCATACGAATACTCACATGGATATGGTGGGCATTCATCAAATGCCATCATGATATCTGCGCCAATGGTGCGTTCAATATCAATTACAGATTCGGGAGTAAACGTATGTCTGCTACCATCAATATGCGATTGAAACAAAGCCCCTTCTTCAGTTAATTTTCGATTAGATGATAAACTGAATATCTGATACCCTCCACTATCGGTAAGCATGGGTTTTTTCCAATTCATAAACTTGTGCACCCCACCAGCTTTTTTCATAATATCCATACCTGGCTTTAAATAAAGATGGTAGGTATTCGCCAAAATGATCTGCGCCTTAATCACCTCATCCAATTCGCGTTGGTGCACGGCTTTAACAGTAGCTGCGGTACCTACCGGCATAAAAATGGGGGTTTCAATTGGACCTCTATCAGTATGTAATATCCCTGCACGTGCTTTGGTAACAGGGTCGGTGGCAATCAGTTCAAATTTCATTATACATGGATGCTTTCTACAAAAGTCCGCATTTTTTTGCAATAATGGAGATGTTTCATTTGGGCGGCTTTTCCGGCTATCCGCTAAACTCCTCACCCGTGGTTAAGACCACGGGTTGTGGGGTATCACTCCTATCCGGGCCGCTTACAGGCATCAAATAATCTTTCTTATATTGTAATATTATTCATGAAAGAGATCTTCATCTATATATCCGTTGCGTGCCTGATCCTGAATTTCATATTTGGCAAACTTAAACTATTGGCAATTGTTTGGCTCTACAATACCCAACGAAAACAAAATGAACCAAACGTTTCCATTAGTGTAATTATTTGCTCAAGAAACGATTTGAAGAATTTACAAAATAACTTACATGCTATTTTAGATCAAGAATATCATAGTTTTGAGGTAATAGTAGTGAATGATGCTTCCGAAGATGGCACAAAAGAATATTTAGAAATCCTATCCAAAATAAATTCAAAACTCAAAATCATCAACATTCAAAAAAAGGATTCATCCGGTAAAAAACAAGCACTTCAAATCGGAATAGAAAATGCCCAATACCCCTTTTTATTATTAACTGACGCCGATTGCGCACCAGCCTCTAATAAATGGATAAAAAGCCAGGCAAAATTCACCAACGAAAGAAATACCATTTTGTTGGGATATGGGAAATACATAAAAGAAAAAGGGTTTTTAAATACCATCATTCGTTTTGATACCGTAATTATTGCTATTGAATTTATGAGTAAAGCATTATGGAAATATCCATACATGGGTGTAGGGAGAAATATGGGATATTCTAAGGACCTTGCTTATGGACATACGAGCATCAACAAAACAATCGCATCCGGCGATGATGATCTTTTTGTGCAGGCCATTTCCAAACAATCTACTTTTATAGTAAATGCCGAAAGAGAAAGTTTTACTTTGTCCCAAGCAAAGTCAACCTGGAAAAAATGGCTCATCCAGAAGGGCCGGCATACCACTACTGCACCACATTATAAACCATCCATCCGGGTATGGCTTATTTTACAGTGGTTGGCAAAGGCATTATTTTATACAGGAGTTATTTCAATTTTATTAACAGGTGAATGTCGTATTGGAATGATTCTATTTTCGCTCAATGCCCTACAGGTATTGTTATTCAACGCTTTATGGATGAGTAAATTAGGCGAAAAAGATTTAATTTTGTTAACTCCCATCCTAGATATTATTTATACATTCGTACAGCCTATTTTTGTAATCAAAAGTTGGGGTAGAAATAAACATCAATGGAATTAAATAATTTATCATATCGTGCCAGATCGGATTACGACTTAGTGCTTAAGGCAACTGAGCAAGGAGATCAAGCGGCCTATGCCGAATTAATGGGTAGATATAAAGATTCTATCTATTATCTTTTCTTTAAAATGGTCAATAATAAAGACGATGCCGAGGATTTAATGATAGATTCTTTTGGAAAAGCCTTTCGTAACTTGCATTTGTATCAGCCCACATACGCATTCAGCACCTGGCTGTTTAGAATTGCAACCAATAATGGAATTGATCATATTCGAAAAAAGAAAATAGATACCTTTTCTATTGATAAAAAAATTGCCGGCAGCGATGGTGATGATATGAAAATTGACATCAAATCATCCAGTCTTGATCCGGAGGAAGAGTTGATTACTGAACAAAAAAAATTATTGGTAAAAGAATTAGTTGATAAGCTTAAACCAAAATATCGTCAATTAATTGAAATGCGATATTATGATGAGCTATCCTATGAGGAAATCGCAGAGAAGCTTGAAATGCCTTTAGGCACAGTTAAAGCCCAGCTATTTAGAGCCAAAGATCTTTTGTACAATATCATGAAGTCCAACAAAGGCAAAATTTAAATATGCCTGACATTATCCGAAAATATTTTCCCGGAATCAGTGATGAAACAATAACGCAAATTACCAAGGCGGGGGATGCATATAAAGAGTGGAATGAAAAAATCAATGTAATTTCAAGAAAAGACATTGAACATCTTTATCTACATCACTTTCTGCACAGCATGTCAATCCTTAAATGCATGAGCTTTGAACCGGGAACAAAATTTATTGATGTAGGAACAGGTGGGGGTTTTCCAGGAATTCCATTGGCCATTTGTTTACCAGATTGCGAATTTTTGTTGGTAGATTCCATTGGCAAAAAGTTAAAAGTTGTTGAAGGAGTTTGTGAAGCTGCTGGCATTTCCAATGTACGCACCATGCATACAAGAGCCGAACAAGTTAAGGAACAATGTGACTTTGTTACAGGCCGTGCTGTTGAAACCCTACGAGAATTTTATTTACATGTACATCATTTAGTCCCCAAAAAGTCATCAGGTAAAGATAAAGGAATTCTATACCTAAAAGGTGGTGAACTTAAAGATGAAATAAAGGAATTAAAAAAGCCTGTAAAAGGTTTTAGTCTATCGCAAATCATTCCTGAAGAATATTTCGAAACCAAAAAGCTAATATTTATTCCAATATAAATCATTTATGGCTATCATTCGAGAAATACTTGGCAAAAAACCGCAATTTGGAGAGAACTGCTGGTTAGCAGAAACGGCGGTTATTACCGGAGATGTTTTATGTGGTGATGATTGTACATTTTGGTATAATGCTGTTATAAGGGGAGATGTTCATTTTATAAAAATGGGCAATAAGGTAAATGTACAAGACAATGCAACCGTTCATGCTACCTATCAGAAGGCTCCTACAACTATTGGTAATAACGTTTCCATTGCACATAATGCCATTGTGCATGGTTGCACTATACACGATAATGTATTAATTGGCATGGGTGCAATCGTAATGGATCATGCAGTTGTTCATTCAAATTCAATTATTGGCGCAGGTTCAGTTGTATTAGAGAATACAATTATAGAAAGTGGTTGTATATATGCGGGCAACCCGGCTAAAAAGATTAAAGACGTGGATGAAGCACATGTAAAGGATTTAATTGAAAGAATTTCCAATAGCTATATTAAATATGCCAGTTGGTATAAATAGTCCTAAGTATATTTTAGTATCATAGTAACCCCCTGCTGAATGGCAAGGCCTAGAAAGATAATTCCTATTACCAAATCCAACCATAATTTAATTAGTTGCAATTTTTTTGCAATAAACTTGCTTAAAATCCCATAAACTAAAAAGGCCAAAAATGTGCCTACAGTTGTGCCAGCAACATAAATTAAAATAGAAGTCCAACTGTCCTTTAACAATCCTTCTTCAGAAGTTTTTGCTGCCAAAACTAAAAAAAATGGTATTGCAATTGGATTTAATATTCCCACTAACAATCCTTTTCCAAAACTTCCAATTCTCTTTTTGGTTACTTCCTCTTCAGCACCTTCTTTTTTGCGTTTAAAAGCTTTATAGGATTTGATTAAATATTTAATTGATAAAACAAAGAAGACTGGTATGATTGCAATCTTTATTACTAATCCTACCGTAGGATTAGCCAAAAACCAGGAAGAAAACTTAGTACCAATAAAGGATTGGATAAACTCAATAATACAAGCTGCGGTGGCCAAAATA
Organism: Flavobacteriales bacterium; assembly: GCA_040376605.1. Lineage (GTDB taxonomy): Bacteria > Bacteroidota > Bacteroidia > CAIKAF01 > CAIKAF01 > JANWKQ01. The sequence goes on from JBEIQI010000125.1 coordinate 5,270, forward strand.
ATACCACTCTTGAGGCTTTTATGCACCGTAGCATCTAAGACACTCAGATTAATTATTCCTGGGGGAAGGGAAAATAAAAAACTCCAAGAAACTCCCCACAAAAATGACAATATATAAAAGTTCTCTATCAAGACTCTGCTAAGGTACGATAAGCTTTCATTATTTTCAAATGACTTTTAACAGCTTTTGTGGTCATGTATGGTACCCCATATCGATGGTTATATTTAGAAATTTTATAAACCATCCGCCATTGATTAATTAAATCCATCCAAGCCCTCGTAAGTTTATAATTGGGGTCATAAATATGAGCTGGTTCGGCACCTACCCCATTTAATTCCACAATGAATATATTTTTACCTTGTTTCAAATCAAATTCACTGGTAGTTCGTAAATCATATCTACAAAAGTAAACTCCTGGGATTTGACTGGTAATATGGTCAAAGACTTTATTCAAATCATCATCAATTAAATCCTTTCCATCAATAAACTTAGTGCCTCTTGCGTGATTCCCAATAGAAACTAGTTCTAAACGCTTTCCTTTGGGTAGTACTTCGTTCATTCGATCATGAAATTTTCTCGATAAATGATCCCATTGCAAAATTGCACGGCTATTATTCAGTATAAGTTGATTTAAGGTGCGAATACCGTCCCCTTCAACAAATAAAAACTCCTTCTTTACTACTGAAAAAACGGCTCCTTTTTCCTCCCATGGATATCTTCGATAATAGACCCCTAATTCCATTTGATAATCGCAATACGATTGAATGATATAATCAACCTTATTAGCCAAAACATAAGATTCTAAATCTTGATCATTCATAATCTTTGAAACCTGAAAACCCCTTTCCCCCCGATCCGGCTTGCAAATAATTGGATAAGTTAATTGATATTCATCCATTAAAGATTTTATAAAAGGCACTGAGGCCCCCGATTTAATATAAATAGTAACTGGTTTTAAATGTTCAGGAATGATATTAAATATTTCAATTTTAGATTCACCCAACATCCCCCCAGTTTCTATCCCAGGATTACTAGCACTAAAAAACCATAGGCTGCGAGCCTTAATAGAAAGCCAAGCATAATATATATAGAGTGGAAAATAAACATAAATTCTTGGCCAGTATTCCCAATTAGATAACCTAATACAGAATTGCTTGAACCTTAACCCCCTCATGATAGAAATAAACTTAAGAGTTTATTGAAATGAATTTCTCTGTATCACGATTACTAAGTAAATCATGATATATCATTGCAAGCTGAGATTTGCTTCTTTTAACGCTTGTAATACTTACCGTTTTAACAAGCGGTAAGTCCAGTAAAAATCCTTCAGGGTTATTAAAGCCGTGAAAAAAAGCAATTTCTTCTTCCGTTGGCACTTGCTCGCAAGAAAATAGCCAGTTGTGAAACCTTTCATCCTTTTCGGCAGCAATATCTTCAGCATATAAGGTACAAGAAGACCAAAGATGCGGTTCATTTTCGTCTTTCAATTGAAAAAATTTTTCCTCCCCATCCCATCGAAGTTCATAAACCATTCCGTTCTCCAACATGATTAAGGTAAAATTTTCTATACCATTTAAATCAACTTTATTATGGTAATCAATGGCAGAAATGGAATTGAAATATTCCATCAAAATGAGGCCTCTACTTTTACGATAGGGTGGATTATGTTTATGCTTAGCAAATGCACCATTCAGTAAACATGCTACTTTCCCTTTGGTTGACATTCCTATCCAACTGCCACCTGCCTTTGAATCTTTGGGACAAATAATAGATCCTGATTCTATAATTGTGGTTTCCTCTCCTGGCTCTATAGTTACCCTAGATGGATCCTCATCACGATTAGAAGTTAAAATAAATTGGCCGGAGCCCAATGGCACATAACTTACTGTGCACATGTACTTTGCTGAAATTTAATAGTAGAAGGGGCTACTCCAAACTCATGCTCCAATTCAATATGGGGAGCAGCTACTTTAACCCCAATCTTTATGAGGGCCATATGATGAATGGTATGCTCAAGATTGTAGATAACTTCTCTTTTTACGTTTGAAGTTACCGAATCAAAGTTATCAGAACCAAGGTCATAAGAAACCTGCAATTCTACAGGCTTTTCCATGCTCAATTTTGCTAATTCAACAATAATATTCTGCACTGCAACAGCAGCTAATTCGGGATCATTTTCAATATTCTTATCTCTTTCACGAAGATCATAATTGATGGTGCCTTGCTGATAATTTTTAATTAAACAATGGTAGAATTCAATTATATGACGGGTATGCCCTCCTAGTGAAGATCCATTGAATACTTCCAATGGCTTTGAATAAGTTGGTTGATCTACTTGCTCTAAAAATCGCAAAATTGATTGTAAAGTGAGCTCGGTAGCCTGTAATATTTGCATATGTTGGTAATAAAAACTGAGGGCAAAGTTAACAATAATATTAATTTTAGGCTGATTATTGGGGTAATCTCGGCTAATTTTGCAATTCATTAAAGAATTTAAGCCATTTTATTGTAAACCCTTGGTAGAATCAGCCTTTGAAATGGAGTCTTGTTCGCTGGTAATAGTAGCCATAAATGTTTCCGGAGTCTGAATTAATAAAATAGCATTTATTGCATCTTGCCGCAAGGGATCATTTGGGTACTTCTTTAAAAAAATATCATATTCAGCAACAGCTCTCAATCCGTCGCGAATCAGAAGATCAAAAACAATCCCTTTTTTAAATTGCATAAGTCCCGCCTTAGGATCATCAGGATAAGTAGCTAAGAATAAATCAATATACCTTAAGGCCGCAGTTGGATCATTGTTGAGGATACTCAATTCAGCCCCTTTCGCCATATATAATCTAGATAAGGTATCCTTAGGAAATTCCTTAATATACTTATCATACGAACCAATTAATTTATCGGCCTTCTCTTTGCTAAATCCTTCTTCAATTTCAGATTCTAACGCCTTCACCTCGGCCTTAAGTTTCTTTTGGGGATTTGAGCACGCAACAAGGGTTAATAGCAATAAAATGGATATTCGTTTCATTTACTTTTTATTAAAGAATTTCATTTTATAGTGGATTCTGGTTATCCCTTTCATAATTTTTTCAAGGCGAGGCTTGAGCAACTTCTTTTTTAAAGGTGCCAAATGATCCGTAAACAGAATCCCTTCAATATGATCATACTCATGTTGAATAATTCTAGCGGCCATCCCGGTATAAGTTTCTTCTAATAACTCCCATTTTTCATTATAATATTCAATTGTAATTACGGGCTTTCTCTCCACATCCTCTCTAATTCCCG
>JBEIQI010000119.1:0-8947 GCA_040376605.1 Flavobacteriales bacterium
AGCCGAGACCTCAAGTTTAATGTACGGATTATCCATCATAAACTCTTTTAGTATTTCTAATTCCGTGATAGATTCCTTTTTTAGTGTAGCTTTTCCACTTTCATATTGAACGTTTCTCATTGCAAAACGGTCACCTACTTTTATTCTATCCAGATAAAAATCCTTTTTACTATTTTTTACTGAAACTTTAAAAGTTTCACGGTAAGGCATATGCCCTTTTGCCAAGGCCGTAAAAGTATATTCTTTATTACGAGGTAGTTCTACTGTGAATTGTTTATTTGCAGTGGTAACGTGGGCAATTTTATCATTTCCCGCAGTTACTTCTACAACACCATCAACTGGTTTGCCTGAAACTTTATCGAATAACTGCCCGGTAAATGCAATAGGAGAATAATCACGTTTTAAATAAATGGTTTTTCGCACCTTAATGGTATCGAAATTCGTTAGCTTTTCGTATTTCGTATTGAAAATAAATCCATCATCATTGTAATCTTCAGCGCTTACTTTTACTTCGAAGTTTTTCATAATACCAACACTGCTTATGTACAAACCATCATTGTTATTGGTAGCATAAGTAACTGTTGTGTCAGAAGTTTTCTTTAATTCAACTTTAGCATTTACAATAGGCTCCTTAGTTTCAGAATCAAGGATAGTCACCTCAACCGGGAATCTGATTTCGCTAAGAATAAAACCTTCGTAAATATCTGCTGACCCATATCCTCCTTCCCTGTTTGAATTGAAATACACTCTTTTTCCATCATCCGAGAAATATATGAATGCATCGTCGTATGGTGTATTTAATGGGATACCCATGTTAATAGGCTCAGAAAAAGATCCGTTATCTTGCAGAGTACATTTAAAAAAGTCGAAACCACCTACAGAGGTATGACCTTGAGAACTAAAATAAAAGACCTTACCATCTGGTTTAATAAATGGACTTTCCTCATCCCATTCGGTGTTAATTTTACTGCCGATGTCAACTGGTTCGCCCCATTTGCCTGTAGCATCGTCGTAGGTTGTTTTCACAATATCCATTCCTCCATGTTTGGCCCACTTAGGATTGTTGGTGGTAAAGTAAATTGTTTTGCCATCGGCAGACATAGATGCATGAGTTTCACGATATTTTGAATTGACCATCTTTAAAGGAGACGGGTCGGTCCATTTACCTTCCACAAAATCACTTTCATAAATATCTCCCTGACGCTGAAGGTTGGGGTTTTTAGATTTATTGTAGTATAACAAGAGTCTATTTCCATCACCACTAATCCATACTGGAGCTTCGTGAGCATGGCTATTGACATCTCCATGTAAATGTTCTGCTTTTGACCAACCATTTTCATCTCTTTTAGAAATGAAGACATCTTCAAATTCAAATACCGAACCATGATTATCTCTTTCACCTGTATTACCTGGTCTTCTGGATACAAATACCAATAAATCTTCGTTATGATTAACCACGGCAGAATATTCAGGATATTTTGAGTTTATGTTAGGGGAGATGTTTTCAAATATGATTGGAACAGTATCGTGGGAAATAATTTTCCCCGTTTCACATTGTCTAATACATAAATCAACATATTTAACTTCATGTTTTATATCTGACTCATGCATATTTAAATGCTTGTGTCCGCCTTCAGTAATAAAGGATTTGTATTCTTTATAATGTGAAATGGCCCCATCCCAATCTCCATCTTGATGGTATGATACGGCTAGTTCAAATAATATTTGCTCCCTTAAATTTGGATTTAAAAGAATCGCCTTTTCATAGTATTTTTCGGCCTCATGCGGATGATGAAGAGCATAATGAATATGCCCAATATGAAAATTTAGTTGATCATTATCTGGATTTAATTTATAAGCATCTGTATAATATAATAATGCTCCTTCATAACCGGGAGGACCTATATTGTAAAAAAGTCTATTCCCTTCCTCATATGCTTTATAAGCTGAATTATATTCAGATTCTCTACCTGGAAAATTTTCCTTTTTCCATTCAACATTAGTCTGCGCATTGAGAACTAATCCAGAAATTAGGATAAACAAAACAAAAGTAATTCGAATGTATTTCATAATACTTGGAATTGGGCGTTATTAAAACACTAAAGTACGCTAAAATTCTCAAAAAATACCCTGTTTTTAATTTTTTTTTAACCTCCTGAAAACTTGTTTTTCAGCATGTTAAGTTTTATTTTTTGAATAACTTTTTTAGTATAACCCGAAAAGTCACCATCCATCATCCAATTATAGTAAGAAGGTTCACTTTCAAATACTTGACTAACTTTTCTGCCTTTATGCTTGCCAAAATTAAATACTACTTCTCCTTTATCATTTTTTACAACTCTCCCTTCTAAATCTACTCGGTTATTGGCACCTAAAAAATTTACAATCCCAGGGATATCTTTTTGCAGATTGTCATATTTGTTAAGTTGGGCTTTAAAAACCTCAAAGGTTGCGATAGTATCAGCTTCTGCATCATGTGCATTGGTGAGTTCCTGATTACAGTAGAATTTATAAGCTGCTGATAAAGTTCTCTGCTCCATCTTGTGATAAATGGCTTGAACATCAATAATGTGAATTTTCTCAATATCTAATTCTAGATTTACTCTAATGAACTCTTCCAATAACATGGGGACATCAAATTTCAATAGATTAAATCCAGCCAAATCACATTCGTTTACAAAATCAAATATCTCTTGGGCCACCTCAACAAATTTGGGTTTGTTTTTAACCTGCTCATCCCTAATGCCATGAATGGCTACAACTTCGGCTGGTATAGGAATTTCAGGATTTAAGGTAAAGGTAAGTGATTGCTCTTTTTTATCTGGGAATATTTTTAACAAGGATATTTGTACTATTTTATCTTTTGTTACACTTAATCCTGTTGATTCAATATCAAAAAATACAATGGCTCGATCTAGTTGCATAATGCTTTGGGTTTAAAAATAAAATCCGGGTATTTACCCGGATTTTATCAAGTTGAATTTTATAAATTATATTGCTCGATGCACATCAAACGATTCAAGCAAATCGGCCACTCTTCGAACAAACATACCACCTAAGGCCCCATCAACCACTCTATGGTCATAAGAATGGGAAAGGAACATCATATTTCTTATAGCAATAACATCACCATCTTCCGTTTCAATTACAGCCGGTCTTTTCCTGATGGCTCCTAATGCTAATATAGCCACTTGCGGCTGATTAATAATGGGTGTTCCCATTACATTTCCAAATGTACCTACATTACTTACGGTATAAGTCCCATCGGCAATTTCATCTGGTAATAATTTTCCTTTTTTTGCACGTCCTGCAAGGTCATTTACAGCTTTGGTAAGCCCAAACAGATTCATCTGATCCGCATTTTTTATGACCGGCACAATGAGGTTTCCAGATGGTAACGCTGCCGCCATACCAATATTGATGCGACCTTTAATAATTATCTTATCACCATCTACCGATGCATTTACCCCAGGGAATTCTTTAATAGCTTGAACTACGGCCTCAATAAGCATTGGGGTATACGTGAGTTTTTCACCGTATTTTTTTTCAAATTCACCTTTTACCTTATCTCTCCAACGCACCAAATTGGTAACATCTGCTTCAACAAAAGAAGTAACATGAGGAGAAGTATGTTTGCTCATTACCATATGTTGAGCAATTAATTTCCTCATCCTATCCATTTCTATTATTTGGTCATTGCCTGAAATGGAAATAGCCGGTTTTTGATGGACGTGAACGGTTTCTTTTGGAGTAATAATTTCTTTATTTTCTGAAACAGTTGGTTTAATAGTCGTTTTTATTGTCGATTTCCCGGTTTCTACATATGCTAGTATATCTTGTTTAGTAACCCTTCCTTCAAGGCCTGTTCCGGCAATATTTTCTAGTTCTTGTAAGGATATATTTTCTTTTGCAGCAATAGTTTTAACCAATGGTGAATAAAAACGATTGGTATCTGACTTATTAAATTGAATTGATTTGCTTTCTGCTACTTCAATAACCTCCTGATGTTGAGTAGCCACGATAGTAGTGCTATTAGTTTTTACTTCTGCAATTTCCTTTTTAGGAATATCTGAAATTGCTGCACTGGCATCTGATTCAATTAATGCAAAGGCGTCTCCAATTTTTACTACATCATTGGTAGCAAATAATTTTTTTACCAAAATCCCACTAAATGGAGATGGTACTTCAGAATCTACTTTATCCGTAGCTATTTCTACAATAGGTTGATCTAATTCAATTTTATCTCCTTCTTCTACCAGCCAGTTGGTAATGGTCGCTTCCATTACACTTTCGCCTAACTTAGGCATGGTTACTTCTGTTCTTGCCATTTTACTAAATATGTTATACTGCAAATGTAAGCTTTTTCCTCATTATCTGATGATGCGAAATTCAGAATATGATTTAAGCTCAATTTGTTGTTGTTCAATACCCGCAACAACCGCATATTCAGGTCCTTTTGTGCACCAATCCACGAATTCCGTTACCTAATTAATACCTCCTTGCACCTTTATTTCAACTGATCCGCCGGCTTGGTTTTTTACCCATCCAACAATGGCTAATTGCATCGCTTTTTTTGCAGCCGATTTTCTGAAGAATACACCTTGAACTTTGCCGGATATAATTAAATGATATGCAATTACTCCGTCTACCACATTCAAAATTATTTACCCAAGGAGTTTTTTGTCCACTTTTCGAATAATGAGGCCTGGCTGTCACTCAGGTTATTGAAAATTTTTACCTTATGAACTGCATAGTAATTGTTTTCGTATGGAGGAACGGTTATGTGTCTTATTCTGCTATCAATTGTTCGCACCCTAATTTGTATTTCATCGTTTTTAAAATAATTAAACCAATGTTTTAAATTAGAACCAGTAACCGTAAGTCCGTTAATGGAGGCTATCTGCTCTCCAATCATTATACCATGTTTTTCGGCTGGAGAGTCTGGTGCAATGTTCGTGAATTTGAGAGTTTCTTCACTTACTTTACATCCTAGATTTTTCTCGTAGGGTTGAGGATTTGCTTCGGCAGTGAAATCGAGACCAACCCAGCTAAAAACTCGCTTAATTTCTTCTTCGTAGTTGGTGACCCCATTTACATAATTATCGAAGAACCAGGCAAAATCTTTACCCATATATTTTTCAATAAGTCCTTTATATATTTCTTCTGTATATCCGATATTGTTTTTAGCATATTGGTGATACAAATCGTACATTACATTATCCAATGAATACTTAAAGCCAGATTCTTTAATGATATATATATCCGTCATTAATGCGCATAATGCACCCTCTGTATATATGGATGTTTTGCGATGCGGAATCCCTTGCTCATAACCATCAATCCAAGTGTCGAATGAAGCCTCTGTTACTGGCATAAACAAACGACCATAATTATGAAAATGTTTGTCTAATAAATCTTCAAGTGCAATAAAGAAATGCTCTTGAGTAAATACTTTACTCCGATAACACATATAGTCTCCATAATAGGTAGTAACCCCTTCTGCCACATAACCCATTCTGGAGTAGTTTTCTTTGGTTAGATCATAAGGCAACATCTCAACGGGTCGGATTTTTTTGATATTCCAACTATGGTAAAACTCATGTGATGATAAACTTAAAAACTCGTCGTAACTACTTCCGAATAAATTGTAGGTTGGACCAATCATACAAACCGTTGAGTTTTCATGTTCTACTCCATGATGTGTTTTATGAGGTGTAATTTGGAATAAAAAATGATATTCTTTTTCAGGAAATTCTCCAAAGGCTTCAATTTGTTCCTCGATAAATCTTGAGAAATCGTTGGTTAATCGAATGGCATCGGGCTTACACTCGCCTTGAAACCAAAGGTGCACGTCGAGGTTACAAACGCGGAACTCGTAATGTTTAATGGTTGGGCTGGCAATGATTGGTCGATCAGCTAATTGATCGTAATTAAGGGCAAAAAGTGTTTGATGATTTGCGGAATCTTTCTCAAGCCCAGTGGCTACCTGGTAATTAACAGGAACATGAAGTGTAATTTTGCATTTCTCATTTTCCCATCCTTCGGCATAACAACAGCAATTTACTGGATTTAAATACAATTGGTGTTCATCTAAATAAGAGGATCCTGCATTTAACAGTGAACCATATACCTCATATTTAATATGAATAGTTGAGATACCTTCAGTTTGAACCACCCAACGGTCTCTATTTACCTTTTGAAATTTTAGTAAATTTCCCCGATCATCGAATGCTTGCCAGTTACGGATATTTTTTGCAAAATTTCCAAGTTCGTATCGTCCTGGTCTCCACGCAGGAATTCTAATATAGGTTTCTGATTGTTGAATATTATTGACCTCTAGGTCGAAATATATAAATTGAGTGGAGGGGTTTTTAAAGGATATGTTATAGTTCATTATCTAAAAATTGAGTGAGGTAAAGGTAAATATTTTTGGGATTTTGTATTTGGTGGCTTCAATAGGAATCTATTGGCTATTAAAGCCTCCCCCAATTAATATGACCCCAGCCCGGATGGCAGTGATAGCTGGATAAGGTATTGGTTTAGACCTATAGCCATGCTGAAAGCGGTGATATAAGCTCTGCAGCCTGGCTTAAAAAGGGCTTGACCAATGCATTATGCACTATTAACGCACAGCTGGAAGTTGCTAACGAATTCCCTTTAACAAAATCATTTGATAGAACCTTTTTTTTGGGCAGGAAATCTTAATTCTTTAATGACTAAATATTTATTAATTTCGCAGTCATAAACTTATTAGAATGAGCTACGATTTAATAGTAATAGGAAGCGGTCCTGGCGGTTATGTGGCTGCGATTAGAGCCTCTCAGTTGGGACTAAAAACTGCCGTGATTGAAAGAGAATCCTTAGGAGGTATTTGTTTAAACTGGGGTTGTATTCCAACCAAAGCATTATTAAAGAGTGCTCAGGTTTATGACTATATTAAACATGCCGGCGACTATGGTTTAAAGGTGACGGAATGCGAAATTGAATTTGAAAAAATTATTGCTCGAAGCAGAGATGTTGCTGGTGGCATGAGCAAAGGCGTGCAGTTTCTGATGAAGAAAAACAATATTGATGTGATAATGGGGTCTGGGAAGATTATCGCAAAAGGGAAAGTTGAAGTTACCGCCGCAGATGGCTCAAAACAGAATGTTGATGGTAAGAATATAATTGTTGCGACTGGTGGTAGATCTAGAATTTTGCCAAATGTACCTCAAGATGGTAAAAAGGTGATTGGGTACAGAGAAGCAATGACATTGCCTAAACAACCTAAATCCATGGTTGTAATTGGTTCTGGAGCTATTGGTACCGAATTTTCGTATTTCTATAATTCTTTGGGGACCAAGGTAACTATGGTAGAGTTTTTACCTAATATTTTGCCTCTTGAAGATGAAGAAGTATCGAAAAGCATGGAGCGTATCTTAAAAAAACAAGGTATTGAAATCCTTACAGAGTCTTCCGTTGAGTCTGTAGATATTAGCGGATCTGGTTGTAAAGTTTTGATAAAAACCAAAAAGGGAGATCAAACGATAGAATGTGATATCGTTCTTTCGGCAGCGGGTGTTGTTGCAAATATTGAGAATATTGGATTAGAAACAATGGGTGTAAAAACCGATAAGGGTAAAGTTTTGGTGAATGAGTTTTTTCAAACAAATGTCCCTGGAATTTTTGCGATAGGGGATGTAATTCCGGGTCCTGCACTTGCTCATTTGGCTTCTCATGAAGGTATTATTTGTGTGGAGAAAATTGCTGGTAAGAATCCGCATCCAATTGATTATACCAATATTCCAGGATGCACATATTGCTGGCCAGAGGTTGCTTCGGTTGGTTATACGGAAAAATCAGCCAAAGAAGCTGGATATGAAATTAAAGTAGGGAAGTTCCCATTCTCTGCATCTGGTAAGGCAAGTGCCGCCGGTGCTAAAGATGGTTTTGTAAAACTTATTTTTGATGCCAAATATGGCGAGCTCCTTGGTGCTCATATGTTGGGAGCCAATGTCACAGAAATGATTGCTGAAATTGTTGTTTTGAGAAAGTTAGAAACTACAGGCCATGAAATTATTTCTGCCATCCATCCTCACCCAACAATGAGTGAAGCGGTAATGGAAGCTGCAGCTCAAGCGTACGGTGAAGTAATTCATCTATAAATCATTAAAAAAATATTAATAAAGCAGTCGTTTTCTAAAAATGGCTACTATATTCGTTTTATGCCAATCTTTCTGATAGCGGTTTTTAGCAGCTTTAGAAATAAAAATATAGTATGGGGTTGTAAAATTAAAGTTGACGCCATGGTTTGATTATGGTGCAACCCTGCGAGTGACGCTAACATCTAACTTATATTCTATTAAACGATTGCATTACCCTATTATCTATATTCTGTTTTAGTTTTTGTAGGGAGTATATGTAAAGTTTATTAGATTTGAAGGAGAAACCAGCTATGAAAATGTCTATTTATGATTAAAGTCCTGAGAATACTCAATCGGTTTAATTTAGGAGGACCCACTTATAATGCTGCATTTTTAACTAAGCATTTATCGTCGGAATTCAAAACATTATTGGTAGGGGGAGAAATTGATCAATCGGAAAATTCATCGTTGCATATTTTGGAAGATCTGAGAATTAAGCCGATTATTATTCCGGAAATGAAACGATCCATCAATTACAATAATGACCTTAAAGCATATTATAAATTAAAAGAAATTATTCATCGCTTTAAACCGGATATTATTCATACACATGCTTCTAAAGCTGGTAGTTTAGGTAGATGGGCAGCATATCGTTGTAAGGTTCCAATTATTGTACATACGTTTCATGGACATGTTTTTCATTCATATTTTGGACCGGCCAAAACGTCTATGGTAAAATCGGTGGAAAGATCTTTAGCAAGAATTTCCAGTTCAATTGTAGCAATTAGTGATAAGCAAAAGGATGAATTATGCAATATCCATCA
>JBEIQI010000056.1:0-14240 GCA_040376605.1 Flavobacteriales bacterium
CTTTTGAAAAAGAAATCAAAAATTCTACTTCCCTTGCTATCCATTATTATTATTGGTGGTGGAATTATTGGTTATATAATGAATGAAACGTTACAAGAGGAAAAGCCATATCGTTCATTTATTTACACCGATTTTGGGGTTTATGTCCCTAATGAATATTCCATTTATGGAATTGATGTTTCGAAATATCAAAGCAACATCCATTGGGAACAAGTAAAAAAAATGCAGGTCCAGAATATTTCAATTGACTTCGTTTTCATAAAAGCCACAGAGGGGAAGTTTATGAAGGATAAAAATTTCGAAAAAAACTGGAAACAAACCAAAGAAAATTATTTAATACGAGGCGCTTATCATTATTACCTGCCAGATGGGAGTCCGGAAGCACAGGCCCAAAACTATATTAACACCGTTCAATTGGCGTCTGGTGATTTACCACCAGCAATTGATATTGAAGACAGAGGCATTGGTTTACATAAAACCTTTATAAAAAACATCAACATATTCATTTCAAAAATTACTGATTATTGTTCATGTCAACCTATTATTTACACGTATGATTCATTTTATCAGCAATATCTAAAAGGACACTTAAATAATTATCCAATTTGGATTGCCAGATATGGATCAGAAAAACCAGAGCTGAACAATTTTGATTTCTGGCAGTTTACGGATCATGCACAAATTGACGGTATTGGTCCAGTGGTAGATATGAATGTTTATTCAGGTGATTCTATATCCTTTCAAAAACTACTGTTGAAATAAACTATGCATGATCAATGGCTACTTTAGAGCGGTCATTTAAATCATATTTAACCCCAATATCTTCTCCAGGTTGGTATTTCGGAATATTTTCTTCCTTTATTACAGCTTTAACCGTGGCCGGAAATGCAGGTTCATTATGAGGTAACACTTGAATCTCCAAAGTAACCAACGGATTATTTCCATTCACATTCACTCCCATATAAGTATACTTAGTAACAATTGCTTTTGCATACGTGCCGGTGGCCCGGATATGCTGATTTGCCTTATCCATTTCAAGTAATTTATCCTGCAATTCTTTCACTTGTTCCGAAGATGCATTATTTAGTCCACCATTGGCAGGCATATCGCCTTGTCGAATAAAAACAACGTTTTGTTCATTCTGAGAATCAACCATCACCGGAAAGACAGAACCAGTTTGAAATTGAGCAATATTAATATAAGATACAACAGATTTAATAGTGGCACTGTATGGAGCTCTGCCATTCATATTAACAATTACCTCAAATTTGATAAGTGGTTGATTATTAATTCTAGTCCCAGTTTCTTTCATGGAACTAATGGTTGCCTGAGCCATTTTTCCAGTCTTTAGAATTCGTTTATACTCCATATTTGGGCGAATAAATATGAAATAAACCATGGAAAATGTAAAAACCATGGCGGTAGCCATAATGAGTCCTGTAAATACATCAGCCATAAAGCTTACCGCTAAGCCCACTAAGGCGCCGGTTAATGAAACGAGAATCATTATTTTAAATGGGGTTGATAATTTCATGAAGTTGGATTTCTAGGATAAATATATAAAACCACCCTAAATAAAAAAAGTTAAAGCTATAAAGCCATCAACAGGCAGTTTGAGTGACAATTATTAATTCCTTACCTTTGCAACATGAGCAAAAAAGGTCGGGTTTTAGTGGCCATGAGTGGTGGTATTGATAGCAGTGTAACTGCTTTAATGTTGCATAACCAAGGATATGAGGTTATTGGTATTACCATGAAGACCTGGGATTATGCTTCATCTGGTGGAAGCAGAAAAACGACCGGATGCTGCAGCTTAGATGATATTAATGATGCAAGATCACTGGCGGTAGATCACCATTTCCCACATTATATATTAGATATTCGGGAAGAGTTCGGGGATTTTATCATAGATAATTTTGTAGAAGAATATTTGGCCGGAAGAACTCCCAATCCCTGTGTTTTATGCAATACACATATTAAATGGGACGCTTTACTAAAACGAGCGGATCAGTTGGATTGTGAATTTATTGCCACAGGTCATTATGCCCAAGTTAGATTGGCAGAAAATGAGCGATATGTCATTTCGAAGGGACTCGACGAAAATAAGGATCAATCCTATGTGCTTTGGGGTTTAAAACAAGAAGCACTTAAAAGAACCATTTTCCCTTGTGGGGCGTATACTAAAAAAGAAATCCGACAAATGGCCCTGGACTTCGGATACGAATCCTTGAGTAAAAAGGCGGAGAGTTACGAAATTTGTTTTATACCAGATAATGACTATCGTGGCTTTTTAAAACGTAAAGTAGAAGGGCTTGAAGAAAAAGTGAATGGAGGAGCTTTTGTGGATAAAGACGGAAATATTTTGGGAAAACACGAAGGTTATCCTTTTTATACCATTGGCCAGCGCAAAGGATTAGGAATTGCATTAGGTAAACCTGCGTTTGTCACCAAGATTATACCTGAAACCAATACCGTAGTAATTGGATATGACGATGATTTGCAGGCAACAACTATGCGTGTTAGGGATGTTAACATCGTTAAGTACAATAAATTAGATACAAAAATTGATTTACTAACAAAAATACGCTATAAAGATAAAGGCCATTTAAGTTCAGTAATTCAGGAAGACTCTCATGCCTTTGTAACTTTCTTCGAATCAGTTCAAGCAATTGCCCCAGGTCAATCAGCCGTTTTTTACGAAGGAAATGATTTGGTAGGTGGTGGCTTTATTGCAAGAGATATTTAACTTACTCCTTCTGAAGCTTTAAGAATTCAATGGCTTCTTTTACCTTTTCTTCAGTGGCCTTTTCTATTATATCCAATTTGCCCAGAAATTCCACATTGGCTTCATTTTCTATGAGCAATCCACCTTTAATAGTAACATTCGAATTTTTGCCAAAGATAACATTAGCTCCTCCTTTGATAACTACCTTGGGGCTGTTGTTCTCCAATTCCTGCGAGTGCATTTTAAATAAACTGCTGCAATGAGCACAACGAAGAAATTTATCACCTTCTTTTTTAAAGTCGGTCGAACCACATTGTGAACATTGACATTTTGTAGGCATAAATTGTGACTTATGTTTTATAAAGCGATTAAATATTCCTAATCCTGGCCATAACTCCCAATGGCAAATCTACCTTCTGCTCGGATTGTAAATATATTTCACCAATATGATACTCCTTAGGTTGCCTATTAAATTTTTTCAAATCCGATTGTAACATATTATCAATAATTAAGCTGGAAAACCCTAATGAGTAAGTATTTAATATAAGGAAATACTCATCCTTATCTAATAACTGCAAAACATCCTTCAACATTTCGTTGATATTTTTTTCCAGTTTCCAGCTCTCTCCATTAGGACCATGACCGAATGCCGGTGGATCCAAAATAATTCCATTATATGTTTTACCTCGCTTCAACTCTCTTTTTACAAACTTCATGGCATCCTCCACAACCCAGCGAATATCTTGCAAACCAGAAGCCTCCATGTTTCTATTGGCCCAACTTACTACTTGCTTAATGCTATCTACATGATAGGTCTCCGCACCTGCAGCATTTGCCGCTAAAGAAGCACCACCGGTATAAGCAAATAAATTTAAAAATCTGGGATTCGGATTTTTCATCATTCTAACCGATTCGAAAATATAATCCCAGTTAGTTGCTTGCTCCGGAAATACACCCACATGTTTAAAGGAAGTTAATCCTAAATCAAAAATAAGTTGATACTTAGGATGCTGGTAAATTAATTCCCAATTATCCGGCATCTTTTTATACTTGTCCCATTTCCCAGAATTACTTGTAGTACCAATAAAACTTACGTGAGCCATATCCTTCCAAACCTTGTCCGAAAGCATTTTATCCCATATTGCTTGAGGTTCTGGACGGATCATTATATAATCACCAAACCTCTCCAGCTTCTCGAAATTACCGCAATCAATTAATGAATAATTTTTCCAGTTTTCCGGACTAAATAGTTCTATTTTTTTCATACCTCAAAAAGTAACACCCAATTGTCCTGACCAATATATCATAGACATATTTTGAGTAAATGTATTTTGAACAGTTGATGCATTACCTGCAATTCGCTCCTCAACAATTAGATTAGTAAACCGCGGTCTGGCATACATATATTCTAAACCCGACCCAATATACAATGACTTGTAAACCCTAAACCGAAATGAAAAATTAGCGGAAACCATCCAACCACCTCCATAAGATTGATAAGATTTATAATAAATGACTCCCCCTTGAACCACTTCAATATCCGGCATCTCTGCCCATAAATACCCCCCTGTGATAGATGCATCTAATATCCAACGATCTTTTACCGGTGGACGGTATGCAAACAAAACACCTCCAGAAGCATAACCAAACCGATAATTATTTGCCGACGGTTTTTGATCGATACCAGATTGCAACATCACCTTCTTCTGAATGGAATTGGTATTTGTTGGCAAGGAACCTAAGCCGCCTGAGAAACAAAATCCAACAAACTTAAAGGGTTTAATGCCCATTCGAAATTCGACCATCCCCCCCAGGGAAGCATACCCCGAGGATGAATCTTTCACATTACTACTGGCAATTCTACCCAACGGTATAGCCAAGCCAGTACTCGCCTGGATATTAAGAATATCCTGGGCATTTAGCTGTGATAAAACACCTATCGTTAAAAGGGTTAACAACCACCTTTTCATAGAGCAAAGCTACACATATTCAATGATGTATAAAAATAAACAAAAAATGAATAAACATTTAGTATTTACGGTATATTTGAGCCACAAAAAACTATTATTATGGCAATTAATACCGGCGATAAAGCCCCAGCATTTACCCTGTACAATACAGAAAAACAGCCAATAACCCTTGATGGCTTAAAAGGAAAAAATGTACTCATTCATTTCTTTCCGGCAGCGTTTACCGGAACATGCACCGCTCAATTATGCAATGCAAGAGATAATATGGAAATGTACACTCAATTAAATTGCACTGTATTAGGCATTTCAGTTGATATGCCATTTTCACTTGGCGAATTTAAAAAACAACAAGGTTTATCTTTCGATCTTTTGAGTGATTTTAATAAAAACACCATTAAAGATTATGATATGATTCATGAGAACTTTGTTTGTGATTTACACAATGTTGCTAAAAGAGGTGCATTCGTTATTGACAAAGAGGGTGTTGTTAAATATGCCGAGATTTGTCCTACATTAGGTGATCAGCCTAATTATAGCGCTATTAAAGCATGTCTAGAAACATTAGGTTAAGAAAATATCCTTTGAATTAAAATGCCTCTTTAATAGAGGCATTTTTTTTGTCAATAATTTTCAATTTAATGAAAGTCCTATTTTTTTTCCAAAATCATCACCGTTAATCTGCTGGTGGCCACTAATTTTTCTTCTGCATTTTTTATTTCAATACCCCAAACATGGGTGCTTTTACCCAGGTGAATCGGTTCACAGTATCCGGTAACTTTCCCAGTTGTTTCAGATCGAAGATGATTTATATTCAACTCTAAGCCTACCGGAATTTGTTTTTCAACATCCAAACACATCATGGATGCAACACTCCCCAGTGTTTCTGCTAAAGCGGCAGAAGCCCCCCCATGTAAAATCCTGTATGGCTGAACCGTTCTGCTATCCACTGGCATTGTTGCCACAACGGAATTTTCATTAACCGCAATAAATTCAATTCCCAAATTTTCGCCTAGAGAGTTTTTATTAAACTCGTTTAAAAGTGCTACACTATATTCTTTAAACCAAATGGCCATATTATTGAGTCTGTTTAAATATTTACAATCATTAATTTCTGATAAAAATATCATGGCGGTTCATCGGTCTTCGTTTGATGAGCCATTGAAATCCATCTAATTTATAATCCGCAGGATTAATTTTATCCATTGGTTCTAATTTGCCTACAGGTTTCTTTTTAAAAGTTATTTTATCAATCTTTTTATCGTTGATAAGAATGGTAATATCCACACATTCTACTTTATTCATACCTATTACCGTTCCATCATCTTCCTTTGGATAATATATAGTTTTGCCACCTCCCATTACTTCTATTCTGGACAGATCATTATTGGTAAAATATCCTTTCATATCATCACCCCCAATTTGATTAAACATCACCGAATCTTCTTGAGAAATAATTAAGGCCATACTGATCATTTCCATCCAATAAATACTGCTCTTTCCAATATTGACATTAATTTTTTCGGCAGTAATTTGGTTGGATTCATTCCACAACACCGGTTCATAAAACATTCTAATTAAACTATCTGCCTGAGTATAGGTAAGTGAATCACATGCACCTTGCATATCTGTTTTAAAAAACTTTACATGGTGGAAACAATTCAGCACTCTCCTATCCATTGTATCCTGCACAGCCAATAAGGTATCGGCATGCAAAAATAAACTATCTCCGTCGTCGAATACCTGAATCATTTGGGCACTATCTGTAACCAAATATCTTTCAATATTTTTTTGGGTTTCGGCATATTGTCCGAACACAGTAATATTTTCAACGGTGTCTTCTATGGAGACATTTCCAATCGCTCTTCCATAACCTTTTTGACGTTCGTAGTAAAGGCTATCTCCTTTTAAAATATTATTCTCAGCAATTACATAGGCATTTTTATTGAACTGTGCCTTATCGTTGGGTTTATCGTACCAACCATTTTCACAATAAATATAACTTTGTTTACTCACAATGGTTGATGGCCCTTTGAAGTAAGTTACATCTTTTACGGTATTGTAAATCATCGTATCCGAATACAAAGTATATTCCGGGTTTACTAAAACTACATCCCCTTTAAATGCAAACTCCTTTCTACCAACATAATAATATCCTTTTTTGCTGGTAAGATTATCCTTACTTGTTACCGTTGTTGATGAATCACCATAATAAGCCATACCGGCATTACGATCGTAAACAATTTGTTCACTATTTAAGGTAAGTTGATTATCAATAAGACGTACCTTCTTTTTAAGAGTTGCTATTTTTTTATTGCCATCATATTCCATTTCTTCACCATACATATCCAATGAATCTCCTTGTTGAATATGGATATGGCCAAACGCCCGGGCAACATTATCTTCATCTGCAATAATCGCACTATCGCAAAACATCATTGCACCTTCATGATGCAGAACCACCCTACCCACTAATTTCTGATATGACTTTCCTTTTACCATATAACCGGTAAGCATATCAGCATTATAAATATCAATTACTTTAACCGTATCCGAAAGCGGAGAAGAGGTAGTTTGAGCAAAGAGATTAGCTCCAATAAATAATAATATAACTACCCCCAATATTCTGCACCAACAAAAAAGTGGGCTGAAAGTATTATACACCAACCAACTCATTACGAATAATCGTCTGCTCTCTATCAGGACCTAGCGATATAACAGTTATTGGAACCTTCACCTCTTGTTCTATAAAATTTATATAAGCCATAAATTCTGGTGGTAATTCATCCATCGACTTGCACTGCGTAAGATCGGTTTGCCATCCTTTCATGGTAATATAAACAGGTTTTAATTCGCTATTCACCACATCAAACGGTATATGACTGGTTTTATTACCATTCAATTCGTAATGGGTACAAATATTTAGTTCGTCAAAACCACTTAGCACATCCGCCTTCATCATAATGAGTTGGGTAACTCCATTAATTTGAATGGCGTATTTTAATGCGGGTATGTCGAGCCAACCACATCTGCGTGGTCTGCCAGTAGTAGAACCAAACTCCCTACCCACTTGACGCATTCTTTCGCCGGTTTCATCAAAAAGTTCAGTTGGGAAAGGACCACTTCCCACCCGGGTACAATATGCTTTAAAAATTCCGAAAACCTCCCCTATTCTATTAGGAGCAATGCCTAAACCTGTGCATGCCCCAGCACAAACTGTATTGGAAGAGGTAACAAAAGGATAACTTCCAAAATCAATGTCTAATAAAGTTCCCTGTGCACCCTCTGCTAAAACTTTTTTATCTGATAAAATATATTCATTCACCATATGTTCACTGTCAACCAAATTAAGCTTGGTAAACAAATGAATACTTTCCAACCATTCTTTTTCAGACACCTCTAAATCAAAATCTGTAAATCCATAAGATTTGATCATTTCAAGATGTTTATTTTTTAGGGCAGTGTATTTTTCCTTAAAATTTACCAATTCGGTATCACCTACACGTAAACCATTTCTGCCGGTTTTATCCATATATGTGGGACCAATACCCTTTAAAGTTGACCCAATTTTAGAAGTCCCTTTGGATGCCTCAGATGCAGCATCTAAAATTTTATGGGTAGGTAAAATTAAATGAGCTTTTCGAGATACAAATAGATTTTTACTTACATCAACCCCACGTTCGGTTAGCTTTTCTATTTCTTTCTTTAGGATAATAGGATCAATTACCACTCCATTCCCAATCAAATTAATTTTATCCGAATGAAAAATACCACTTGGAATGGTATGCAATACATGCTTGATTCCATTAAACTCCAGGGTATGCCCAGCGTTAGGGCCACCTTGAAATCGAGCAATCATTTGATAATGGGGAGTAAGTACATCCACAATTTTGCCTTTACCTTCATCGCCCCATTGCAATCCTAATAATACATCTGCTTTTGTTATCATTCCTTTATTTTTTGATCCCATCAACAACTTTCAAATTATCTGCTGCCGACGTCATATCTTTAGTGATGGTAAAAATATTACTTAGTTTGGTGATTATAAATAGAGATTCTATATGTGTTGATAAATTACAGAGAATCGTTTCCCCACCATTATTCCTTGATTTGGTGAGCAGGTTGAGCAAAACATTGAGTCCTTCACTACTTAGGTGATTTACCTTGCTCAGATCCACTATAAAATTCTTATGATCCTTAAAATCTTTATCAACAGTTTCTAACAGCTCTTTGCCATCAAAAACGGATAAAAGACTTCCTTCCAATACAATTAAAATGTATTCCTTTTGGGGTTCAAATGTATATTTAAATGCCATGTTACAATCGTTGTTCAAAGATAACCATATTAAGTTAAAAACTGTTTATTTCCAGCCATTTCAGCAATAAATTGACAGAACGCAGTTATAGCAATAAATCCCAACTTATGGCCGAAGAGGAACTTCTAAGGAAGCTTTACGCTCAATTTATTCGCCTTTCGAAGGAGAAGTGGCAAACCTTGTTGAATGCGCATACCCAACAAGAATTTAAAAAAGGTAAAATCCTAAGCAAACCTGGCGAACTAGTTCAAGAAGTCCATTTTATAATTTCTGGAGGAATCCGAATGTACTATGTAAAGAATAATAGAGAATATACTTGTTCCTTTTGCTTTGAAGGAAGCTATCTGGGGGATTATAAATCTATGCTTACCTCCCAACCTTCACGTTTGTATGTAGAAGCCATTGAGGATACTGTTGTCTATTCCTTATCTAAAGAAAATATGGAAAAGTTGTATCATCACTCCCCCGAATTTATTCAATTCGGTAAAAGATTTGCAGAATTCCTTTTTACAGAAATTACCTCAAGGAATGAATCCTTCTTATTTGAAACCCCTGAGGAGCGTTATATTCAAATTATGGATGAGTATCCGCAACTCATTCAAAGAATCCCACAATATATGCTAGCATCCTATATAGGTGTTACACCGGAAACGATTAGTAGAATCAGAAAAAGAATTTCAATTCATTCATAATGACTCCCAAGTTCATTGATCTAAATCAATAAACACCTCCGTCGATAATTTATAAAGTGCTATGAATATGACAATTATCCAAAATAAGAATTCATTCCATCAATTTCCATATACTATTTATAAGCTCATTTGAGTTTTAACAATGAATCTGATTAAAAATCAGTAGAACCACAGTTTAATCATTAAATTAAAAAAATGAAAAGAATCCAAGTAATGATACTTGCTATAGTAGCGGGTATACTAACCAGTTGTGCTTCCATTTATAAAAATGTAAGCTATGATCAAAAAATGCCAGAGATTAAAAAAATGGCTATACTCCCTTTCGAAGTCCACGTGAAACCCGTTAAAAATGTAAAAAACAAAACCATTGAAATGGATGCCAAAATCCAGATTGATGAAGGGTATCGACTGCAAAATGAAACCTATATTGAATTGCTCAAAAAAAATACGCAATTACAAACAAGTATCCAAGATGTTTCGTTAACCAATTCGATTTTGAAAGAAGCAGGGATTGAACTCAGCAATATCAAATCTATTTCAAAAAAAGATTTAGCTGAAATTCTAGGAGTGGATATGGTTTTAAGTGGTGAAGTTTTTACCAAAAAACCGGTAAGTACTGGAGGAGCCATTGCCATTAGTGCTGCCACTTCATTGATAACCCCTTTTGGTTTATTATTACCATTTGTAATCCCAACCAATGAAGTAAACATGGATATCAATTTGCATCAGAAGGATGAAAGTGAATTGATGTGGAAGTACCATCATACCATCACTGGTGGATTAGGATCCACACCCGAATCAATCAGCAATATTTTGGTGAAGGAAGTAATGGTTAAAATCCCGGTGATTAAGAAAAAGGAGAAAAAGAAAAAATAGAGAATATTATTTAGTTGATGGAGTTTTAGCTTCCAAAAGAATGTTCTGTTTATCAGGACATTCTTTGTTTTTGCAATTTCCATATAAAATAAAACTATGATTTACCACTTCAAAATTCAATAATTCAGCAATTCCTGATTGAATATGAAATAACCTGGGGTCACAAAATTCGAGCACTTTTCCACAGTCACTGCAAATAAGATGATCGTGTTGCCTATACCCAAATGTTTTTTCGTATTGCGCCAAACTGGAACTAAATTGATGTTTTCTTACCAAATCACATTCCAATAATAAATCCAGGGTATTGTAAACAGTAGCCCGACTAACGCGGTACTTTCTATTTTTCATGTTGATATAGAGTTCCTCCACATCAAAATGTTCGTGACGATGGTAAATTTCATCGAGAATGGCAAATCTTTCTGGAGTTTTACGGTGACCTTTACTTTCGAGATATGCCTCAAAGATTTTTTTTACTTTTTCTAGAATTTCAGGTGAACTCATTTTATGGCCTGATATTATACAAATACCTTCTCTGATGTTTAATATTGAACAAAGTTAGGAATTTTTATTAATCCAATGTATTGATCCATTTTTAAGGAATCAAGGATTCTAAACACCCTATTTCAACTAAATTCCAACTTAAATAGCAATAGAGATTAATACTATGGAAATGATGATCAAAAGAAAGGCCAAGAGAGCAAATATCCAGGTAAATTTAGTCCGATAAGAAGGGACATATTTAGTTGGCCTAATATTGAACATCATTACAGAAAAGGTAAATAAGAAATTAAGAACATTTAAAATAAGTGCAATAAGACCCGCCGGATGAATAAAAAAGCTGAGAATTACGCATAATAATCCAAAAGACATTGCGATTATTGACATCACAAAAGCCGTTTTAGACTTTTTTCGTTCCTTTTCCTTGTCTACAATTGTTCTGTCTTGAGGAATAAAATATTCACCATTCCTGAAAGTGATATTATCCAAATTTTTTGTTTTAACTGTGTACAATTTCCCTCTTAAATAACCGCACTTTTTATAATGCACATAATCCTCACTAATTTCAATTACAATTGCATTAATTCTTTCTCCAGTAGCCAAAATAACCACATCACAACTATCCTGAAGTTCTATTCTTTATTTTGAATGTTGTATATGACGATTGGAAGGCTTTGTATCAACATTAACTTTATTAAATAGCAACAGATCCGATTGAATGGATGGAATTGAATCAATGGTAGAAGGGAATTTTACCATATTATTCTTAATTGGTTTAATGTATTGGGTTGATTCAACAACTAGTAGATTTTGACAAGGGTTATGACCTACAATATCCGTATGATAACCGTGCCGATATCTCCTTTTTTCGAAATGAATAGAGCAAGAAGAAAGCATGATCACACAAGCAATAAGGCTCCAGAAAAAAAAATGATTTAGAATAATTATTTGAGATCATAAAATTTCAAGTTAATAACGATAACAATTTAAGTCAAACATTAAAATATCGTCATACTTCAAATCTAATTTATGGGTTGATTTATTTATAGAAATTGAATTAGTATAGGAGGAACTAAACCCTGGTTTCGAAATTTTTGTATAAGTAAATCCTAAAAGATAAATATCAATATCTACATTGCAGTCATATAAATAAATCGTATCTAAATCTACCAGGTAGATTACGGCATCAACCTTTTTATCGCTTACGGCTACAATATCTACCATGGAGGTCCCATCCTTGGGAGTGAAACTTGCATAAGAGTACGCACCTTCATAATGGCCAATATAATCTGATTCTTCAATTGATTAGCGGCAACTTGATAACGTCAGCACACCTGCAAGTAGACAAAAATTTAGAATAGAATTCTCATAAGGGTTGATTTGGTAATTTAAAGATATCAAACATTTTGATTTGTAAAACAGACTTCCCCTGAAATTAATTGAAAGTCTACCCCTCATTCATCCTATCCACCGAAATAATTCCATCCACCTTTTTGAGTTTCTGAATTAACTCATCTAAGTGTCGGGTATCCTGCACAAATAAAGTAATTCTACCCTCAAAAATTCCGTCATCGGAATCAAAATAGATACTTCGCATATTAACCTTCATTTGGTTAGAAATCAATTTGGTGATTTTATTTACGATCCCCACCTCATCAATTCCATTCACTTTTATACCAGTTAAAAATGCCAGGTCATCGGCCCCTGTCCACTTAGCCTTCACAACACGATACGCGTGATTTCCCAATAATTGAACAGCATTCGGACATGAAATTTTATGAATTTTAATTCCATCACCTACGGTTACAAATCCAAATACCTCATCACCCGGAATTGGTTTACAACATGGAGCCAACTTATAATCAAGTTTTTCTTTACTATCACCAATTAATAACTCCCCTTCTCTTTTATATTCCTTAACCAAAGATTCAAAATTATCTTTAGCCTCTGAAGCAGACTTTTTAGGTTTACGTTTCAGTTTAGCGGCCAAATACGAATACCAACTTTTCTTGGTTTCCTCATTATAAAAATCCCTTAATTGCTGACTGGAAATAATGCCTTTACCAATCCTATAGAAAAACTCCATAGAATCTCCTACATTAAAATATTTAAGAAGTTTGGGTAAATCATCTTCAGTATAACTTAGTTTAAGTCGACGGATTTTTCTATCAAAAGATTCTCTCCCGTCTAAAGCAATTTTTCGTTTCTCATCTTTTAGCGCTGCTTTAATTCTAGAACGAGCCTTACTGGTTTGCACAAAATTTAACCAATCCTCTTTGGGACTTTGTTTTTCACTAGAAATAATTTGCAATTGATCCCCACTTTGCAATTTATAACTTAGGGGAACCAGTTTATTATTCACTTTGGCTCCTAAACAATGATCGCCTAAATCACTATGGATTTCATATGCAAAATCGAGTGCCGTAGAACCCACGGCCATTGTTCTTAATTCTCCTTTAGGAGTAAATACATAAATCTCGTCGGTATATAAGTTCAGTTTAAAGGCATCAATAAAATCAACCGCCTCCCCTTCCTGATGAGCCTCCATGGTTTCGCGGACCTTGGTAATCCAATCGTCCATAGCAGATTCAACTGCATTGTTTTCTTTATACTTCCAATGGGCCGCTAATCCACGTTCTGCAACATCATCCATTCTGGTGGATCTTAACTGCACTTCCACCCATTTACCGGTAGGGCTCATAACGGTTACATGCAAAGATTCGTAACCATTGGCTCGAGGAAATGATATCCAATCCCTTAAACGATCGGGCTTAGGTTGATACAGATCTGTAACAATGGAATAGGCTCTCCAGATTTCTGATTTTTCCTTTTCCAAGGGCACATCAAGAATAATACGTATCGCAAAAATATCGTAGATCTCTTCAAATGGAACTCCCTTGTGATGTACCTTTTGATAAATTGAATAAACTGATTTAGGGCGACCTTTAATTTGATATTTATACCCCTGTTCGTTGAGCGCATTTTTAATGGGTAATGTAAACCTACTGATAAATCTTTCTCTTACCCCTGTAGTTTTAGCTAACTTATTTACGATATCCACAAAAGCTTCCGGTTCAATATACTTTAGGCATAAATCTTCCAGTTCTGTTTTAATGTTATAAAGTCCCAATCTATGTGCCAAGGGGGCATACATAAACATGGTTTC
>JBEIQI010000009.1:0-28807 GCA_040376605.1 Flavobacteriales bacterium
ATGGATTTTATAAAAACTACGATGTGGAAGTAGATAAAAAGCTAATGAAGGCCGTTTATCCCATTTTCTTTAAAGGTGTAGGAGACCAAAATATTTCAACAATTGCCAAAAAGGAATGGTTAGCAGCCAAATCTAATATAGATGTATTTACCAAAAATATGTTTTCCAAAACCATGTTTATTCATAAGGATAAATTAAAAAAATGGGTAACCGATACAAAAAAGAATTTTGCCAAAGGTTTTCAAGCTTTAGAAAAAGACAAAATTTTTATCGTGGGAACCGATTTATATAGAAAATATGATACGGATGTCTATCCTAAATTTATAGAAATAAATACCGGTATACAAGATAAAATGCAATTGTATATGCAGGGTATTTTAAAGTATATGGGGAAATACAAACGATTATACCCTGATGCCAATAGCACCTTAAGAGTTTCTTATGGAAAGGTTCAAGGGTTTAGTTCCAATACGGACGGGATTAATTATAACTGGTTTACTACCATTGATGGAATCGCAGCCAAATACAAACCAGGTGATTACGAATTCGACCTGTTGCCTCGATTTTTAGATTTATATAAAGCTAAAGATTATGGAACTTATGCCGAAAACGGTGTTTTGCACGTTGCTTTTTTGGCCTCTAATCATACTACGGGAGGTAATTCTGGTTCTCCCGTTTTAAATGCCGATGGACAATTAATTGGTATTAATTTCGACAGAGCTTGGGAAAGTACCATGAGTGATATTATGTATGATCCCGAAAAATGTCGTAATATTATCGTTGATATCCGGTATGTGTTGTGGGTAATTGATAAATACGCCGGTGCTAAACATTTAGTGGATGAAATGAATATTGTTCAATAACCTAAATAATATTTATCCTATGAAAAAGAAATTATTAATGGTCTCCATTATTTTGGTAGCAACCTTGGCCGGTTGCGAATTATTAATCGGAACTTTTACTGCAAATATAAATGGAACCGCATGGGAATCGACTGTATTTGGTGCGGTAAAAAATGGAACGCAATATACCATAACAGGAACCAAAAATACCTCCACCATGGTAATTACTGTTCCGGGAACTAGCACCGGCACTTATACCATTAACCCGGCAGATACCACCTTAGAGGCATTAATTTATACACCAGATTACAACAACGCTAGTAACTACTATCTAAGTACCCAGGGTGCCGTAGATCTTTCAAAAGTGGTGGAGGGCAGGTTATCGGGTACCTTTAATGTATGGGCAAAAAATTCTATTACAGCTACTGATAGTATAATAATTACTGGTCAGTTTAGTAATATTTTAAGCAATTAAATACTACGCTGAAAATATATTGGTTACATCCAATTGCATTAATATTGTTCGTACCAGCTGAATTTATTTTGAACAATACCCGCTTTTTCCTTTTTTAAATAATTTAAAAATGATTCAGCAACAGGAGAATGTTTTTTGCCTTTCAGCCAAATTAAACTCCAGATAGTTTTAATGGGTAATCCCTTAATAGGAATTATTTGCAATTCATTATTATGTAACTCGTTTCGGATCCCTATCAAAGGCATAATAGAATAACCCAAACCTGCCAAAAGGGCCTGCTTCACGGCTTCATTAGAGGTAAGTTCCATCTTTTTTACAATTGAGAGCTCGTTCTTATCGATAAATGCTTCCATGGTTTGGCGGGTCCCAGAACCCTTCTCACGAAAGATCAAAGGCAATTCCTTAAAGATATCTTTATAATGCACTGTCTTCCTAAATTTCTTTTCGGTATTACCCACCAGAAACAATTTATTTTGCAAAAGATCTAATTTATCAATTACTAATTGTTTCGGCAAAATAGATACAAGAGCAAAATCGACATCATTATTCTCAAGATTTTGTAATACTTGTGTTTTGTTCGTTACATCCATCGACAATTCGATACTAGAATGGGCCTTGATAAAATCTGCCAAAAAATAAGGCATTACATATTTTCCTGTTGAAACTACAGAAATTTTTAAACGCCCGGTGAGTAATCCTTTATAAGCCTGTGTTTTATAAGTAATAGCATGCACCTGATCAATAATTCCCTGAGCGGATTGTGCAATTTCCTTTCCAAAATCTGTAATATAAATATTCCGACCAACTACCTCGGTTAACGGAATATCAAATTGATCTTGGAAGTTTTTTAGTTGAATGGAAACGGCGGGTTGAGTTAAAAACAATTCTTCGGAAGCCTTGGTGATACTCCCGTTTTCCACAATTTTAAGAAATATCTGAAGTTGATTTAAAGTGTAATGCATAAATATAGTTTATGGTTCATATTACAAATATAAATAAAAACTTATGAATCAAAATGCAGAAATTTACGTCTCAAAACTAGAACTCCATTTTATGAAAACGATGAAACAAAATTTTAAGCCAATGATTAGGTTACTCTTAATCGCAATAATTCTGTTATCTGCTATGGGCCATTTGGTATCCATTGCATTAGGTGTTACAATTATTTCTCCTTCTAACACCATAATGAGTTTAACACAGGAACAATATTTTTATCTGGGTTTAATTAACTTGTTCATTGCACTAACTTGTATCCGAATATTTGATTCATTAAATTCTAGTAGAAAGCATGGGATAAATCAATTGGTTGGTTTAAACAAACCCAACAGCCTCAGCCGTCTTTACAATTGGGGGAAACAAGTTCAGTTGCAGTATGTTAATAAAAATCAAATTCCTCAATTAAAATTTTCCAACCAAGATGTATTGTCTAAAGAGGAAGCCGTTGCAAGAGACCGAGATTTACAAAGAGCGATGAACTTAGGGAACTCCTTAAAACATATGGTGAAAATTTTCTTTAAAGATCAAGAGTCACCCAAATATACCGAAACTACCATTTGGTATGCCAACAACAATCATATTTATTTAAAAAGTGGTTTTACCAGTAAAAAGTATATATAAAATCGAACTATAAAAATAAAACAACAAATCAAAATGATGACAAAAATTACCGTAGCGAAAGGAGATGGAATTGGTCCAGAAATTATGGATGCCACTTTAGAAATAATTCTAGCGGCAGGTGCCCAAATTGAATTAGAAGAAATTGAAGTAGGAGAAAAAGTTTATTTAGCAGGCAATGCGTCTGGGATCGCTCCAGAATCTTGGGAAACCATACGTAGAAACAAGATATTTTTAAAAGCTCCAATTACCACTCCACAAGGTGGTGGGTACAAAAGTTTAAATGTTACCACTCGCAAATTTCTCGGCCTTTATTCCAACGTAAGACCCTGTATGAGTTTGCATCCTTTTGTAAAAACTAAACATCCGGTAATGGATTTAGTTATCATTCGTGAAAATGAGGAAGACCTATATGCTGGTATTGAACATCAGCAAACGGATGAAGTGGTGCAATGCTTAAAACTCATCAGTCGTCCTGGTTGCGAAAAAATTGTAAGGTATGCTTTTGAATATGCCAAACAACAAAATAGAAAAAAGGTTACATGCTTCACCAAGGATAATATTATGAAACAAACAGATGGTTTGTTTCACCAAGTATTTGATGAAATAGCAAAAGAGTATCCTGAAATAGAAAATGAACATTGGATTATTGATATCGGTGCAGCAAAAATGGCGGATACTCCAGAAGCATTTGATGTAATTGTAATGCCAAATTTATACGGTGATGTATTAAGTGATGTGGCCGCTCAGATTACAGGTTCGGTAGGTCTGGCAGGATCTGCCAACATTGGTGAAGAATGTGCTATGTTTGAAGCCATCCATGGTTCCGCACCCCGCAGAGCCGGTCAAAATTTAGCTAATCCTTCCGGTTTGCTGCAAGGTGCAATCATGATGTTGAATCATATTGGTCAATCAGCAGTTGCCGAAAAAGTACAGAATGCTTGGTTAACTACCTTGGAAGAAGGAACTCATACATATGACATTTATAAAGAAGGAACCAGCAAAAAACAGTTAGGAACCAAAGAATTTGCTCAGGCAGTTATTGCCAATTTAGGGAAGCAACCTCAAATATTAAAGCCAGTTGTATATGCGAATGATAAAGCACTTAACTTGCCCAAATACAAAAGAAGGCCCAGAGCAAAAAAAGAACTAGAAGGTGTAGATATTTTTGTACAATGGGATGGAACCAATCCAAGCGAGTTAGCAGAAAAGGTTAAAGAAATAGCTAGTAACAACGTAAAACTTTCGATGATTACCAACCGCGGTATTAAAGTTTGGCCCGATGGATTTAAAGAAACATTTTGCACCGATCATTGGAGATGTAGGTTCAAACCTAATGAACATGCTACCATCAATAAATCGGATATCATAGAAATTTTAGCAAATGCGATAAATTCAAATATTGAAACTATTAAAACCGAAAACCTTTACTCGTTCGATGGTAAAGCAGGATATTCATTGGGACAAGGCCAATAAACTCTAAAAAAAACAAATGGTAAACATTGTTATTCACCAAAAAAAAGAGCATAACGCCAAAGAGCTAGTTCATATGCTCCTATCCGAAAGATTGATTGCATGCGCATCAATTGATGAAAACAATATTTCCTATTTATGGAATGAGCTTGGAATTACTGAAGAGGTACATACAGTAATTACGGCACAATCTAAAGCGTTGTTATTTAATGATATTGTTAAATCAGTGGAAACCAAAATTGGAGAAAATATACCGATTAATGCCACTCCAATTGTTGGATCAAATCGAATTTTCGATCAAACAGTTAAATCTAAAACATTACCCATTTAAAACTAAACATATGCAAGTAAAACTTATTAGTGGTGAATTTAATGCCTTGGAAGGACTAGACATTATTACTCAAATGATACAAATAAAAATTAAGTATCATGAAAATAAAATTAACAACTTAAGCAATGAAGAAGATATAAAAATTAGAGAAAATAAAATCAAAGAACTTCAAAAGGAACTTTATGAATTAAGAAACAATTTGAACAACAACAGGCAAAATGTAAAACTGGATGCAACAATTCATGTTAATCCTTAAAAATCACCTACCATGAAATCAGAACTAAACAATAGCGGGAACAGACATATAAATAGTGTCGTATTAGTAGAAAACAAAGATATAAACGAGGAAACCAGAGAAACATTGGATGTCCTGTTTAAGGCTGTAATCAACTATTATAAAATGAAAAATTTAATTTCTCAGGTTAGAAATGGCATACCCGACGAATTCGCTCAATCCAGAATAGCCGAATTAAATGATGAAATGAAAAAAGTCCAGCAGGTCTTAAATGAAGTAAATGGAAGTATTGTCAATCCAACCATTAATTCTGAACTTAAAATTTCTTTTCTTGATTAACGACCGCCATTTATAGGAGGTTGGCCATTTATACCATTCTATCCTCATGTTATTGCCGAAGCTTTGTTGTTCGGTAAACTTAGATTTCTATCAGCAATTCTAAAGTGTCATAGAAAATCACCTAATTGGCCTAACTTTGTTCAACAAAGCAATCCCAAATTAAAACTTAACTTCGAGTACCTTATTTTCACCACCACGTATCACAATTATTTTTACGAAATCGCCCTTCTTAAATTTACTAAGAGCTCCCATATAAGCGTAAATATCTTTTATTTTTTCTTCTCCCATTTGAATGATGATGTCTCCTGCCTGCAAACCAGCAATTGCAGCAGGCTTGCCATCGGTTACACCATCCAGCCGCATACCTTCCCCTTCGTATGTATAATCAGGAACAACCCCTAAGCTTACCTTAAAAGATGTTTTGTTAGAGGTACTCGTTTCATCTTTTGTTTTAGTAAATGCAATTTTACCATCATCATTTAATTGAGAAATAATTCCCATCATATAATCACCAATAATTCGCATCCCATTGGTATTTATTTTTTCCCAATCATCGGATGGTTTATGATAGTCGTTATGGGTACCACTAAAAAAATGAAGAGCAGGTACATCCTTAAAATAAAATGAACTATGATCACTCGGGCCAATGCCACTTTCAGTAGTTTTTACCTTATATGGAGATGTTTCTTTACCCGATTCAACCCCTCCAAAACTTACTTGTTTGATGGCATTCGCCCAAGCAGGCGATGTTCCTACTCCATTAATAATAAGGGTTTGATCAGCGGTATCTAAACGACCCACCATATCCATATTGAGCATATAATTGATTTTATAGGTATCCATTAACCCACTTTTGGTAAAATAGGAGGATCCATATAAGCCCAACTCTTCTCCAGTAAAAGCAACAAATAAATAATTATTGTTTTTGAATTTCGATTTTTTAAGTAAGGTCGCTAATTCCAGCATTAATGAAATACCCGATGCATTATCGTCGGCTCCATTATGCACCGCTGGAATTCCTCGGTATAATGAGTTGCTGCCTCCATAACCTAAATGATCATAATGGGCGCCAATTACAATAGTATTGGCCGCTTTATTATTTACAAAACCCACTACATTATGCGCTAATCCTTTGTGTCGTGCAATTTCAACTTGAATGGTTACTTCATCCACTTCTAAATAATCGAAATTGCGTTTACAAAAAATAACCGGAATATTATAAGGAGTAACCTTTGAATTAATTTCCTGTGAAGGATCCATATCTGCTTCACCTTTGTTGATGAAAATTACACCGGAGGCTCCTTGTTCAATAGCCTCCGCGATTTTTTTATCGAGCTTTAAATAATCGGCATATTTAGAATGTGGATGATTTCCATCGGGAGCTCCAAGCTCAATAACAAATATTTTCCCCTTTTTATCGCCATGTCCATCGTAACTATTATAGTTTAAATCAGGGGCGTGAATTCCAAAACCTGCAAAAAATAATTCCCCGGTAACCACTGCATTCACCGATCCATCAATAGGATAAAATTCGGTTCCACCTTCCCATAATGTTCCATCTACTTTAAAATAGGTATTCTCAGTGGGTTCTACACAATCGACAAATTCGAATTCCTGGAGGTAGGACTTATTGGCACCTGGAGCTATCCCTGCGGATTTAAATTTTTTAATGATGTACTGTGCAGCCATCATTTCACCTGGTGTTCCCGTGAGTCGACCTTCTAATTTATCGTCGGCCAAGTATTGAATATGCTGTAATAATTTTTTCTCTGCTGATTTATTGATGTATTGTGCTTGGGTACTTGTTGCAATAAGGAGGAAAAAACATGCTAAGCTGAATCTTTTAAACATATAGAAAGTCATTTTAATGGCACCATTTTTAATCTTAAAACAGTAGCTATCTATTTATAAAATACAAAATTAGAGTTTAGCATCCAGCTATTCATGAGATAGCTCATAAATATTTGAGTCATGAAAAGTTAATATCCTTTATCCCATATAGGCATGCCTTAAACAGAAAGCCAATAAGGCTATAAAGTACAACCAAAAAGCCTAAGCCACTTATACAATTCAGTTATAATTTATAGTATAACAGAGAATCAATTTTCCATATATGACTGTTTGTGTGACAGTTAGCTTCAATTGAGTTTAAGGGCCTACCAACCTTAAAACCCTTGTAAATGGCTTATAAATAAGGAAATAATGTATCTTTGTATACGATTATAAGGGTTATAGAATGGAAATGAATACGCCAGATAAAGAGGAATTAAATAAGGATTTGCATGTGGAGCAAGATGCCCTGGCAGGCCTCGAAGAAAATGTAGATATTACTGAATCACATGAAGATGCTGAAGCGGTGGCCGCTATTGCAGAATTGGAAGAGGAAGAACATTTTGATAGCTTCGACCTGACCAAAATTTACCAAAAGGTAAAAGAAATTTTGGACGAGAATAAGCTGAAAGAGTTTAGAAAAAGTTTTGCCAATGCTCGCCGACGTTATAAGGAAATATTTGAGGAAGAACGCAATAGAGTTTACCAAGCTTTTATCGATGCCGGTGAAAAAGCAGAAGACTTTAAGTTTACCCTTACTCAGGATATGATTAAGGTAAAAGAAGCTTTAAATACTTATCAGGATAGATTAACAGAAATGCGTCGCAAAGAGGATGCTGAGCTGCAAATGAACCTGATGAGCAAACGTGATATTGTACACGAGCTGAAAGACCTAATTAGCAACGAAAGTGATATTAAAAAAGCGTTTGAAAGATTCAATGCCTTAAGAAATCGTTGGAAAGAAACAGGTCCGGTGCCTGCTCAACACTCAAACGAGCTTTGGAATAATTATAAATTTTTTAGCGACAAGTTTTACGAGTTTGTTGAGATCAACAAAGAACTATTCGAGGTTGAGTTGCAAAAAAATTGGGAGACCAAAGAGAACTTAGTACAACGTGTTGAAGGTTTATTAGATATGCCTTCCATTCAAAATAGTATTGCCACCTTGCATGCCATTCAGAAAGAATGGAGGGAAATGGGCCCGGTTCATAAGGATAAGAGTGAGGAATTATGGACTCGTTTTAAATTGGCAGTTGACAATGTTTATAAGCGCAGAGATGAATACTTAAAGGGTCGCGATGAAAAACGACACGAGAATCTGGCCCTTAAAACAGCTATTTGCGAAAAAGCAGAATTGCTTGCCAAGGCAGAGTACCCCAAAATGTCAGATTGGAAAGAAAAAGAAAATGAACTGAAAGCGCTTGATGAAGAGTGGAAAAAAATTGGTAGGGTTCCTACTAAATTTAATGATACCATTTGGGAAAGATTTAAATTGGCCCGTAAAGATTTCTTTAAACAGAAGTATAATTTACTTAAGCATGTTCGCGAAGAGTTACAACAAAATTATGCTGCTAAAATAAAACTTTGTGAAGCCGCTGAGGCTTTAAAAGACAATACCGATTGGAAAGAAACTTCACAGAAATTAATCAGACTTCAAGGCGATTGGAAAAAAATCGGTCCTATTGAAAGAAAAAAATCAGATGAGGTATGGAATCGTTTTCGTGCTGCTTGCGATCATTTCTTCCAAGCAAAAGAGCAGTTTAATGCCGGACAAGGGGATCGTGAAACTGAGAACCTAGCCGCTAAACAAGCCATTGTTGATGCCGTATTGGCCTATACCCCTGCCGAAACCATTGAGGAGAATTTAATTTATATCAATGAACAACGCAAGGCCTGGAATGCTGCAGGTTTTGTGCCGATTGCCCAAAAACAAAAAATTGATAACGCATTCGAAGATGCTATCAATGGGCTCATGGGAAAATTAAATATCGATAAGGATAAAAAATTCCGACTCGAATATAAAATGAAACTGGAACAAATGATTCACTCTCCTCAAGCAGAAAAATTGTTGAGTGAAGAACGCAGTTTTGTAGGAAACAAATTGCGTAAACTGCAGGAAGAGGTTGCACAGCTAGAAAACAATATTGGCTTTTTTGGTTTTAGCAAAGGAGCTAATGTAGATGCCATGAAAAAGACTATTCAGGAAAAAATTGATCATTTACAAGTAGAAATTGGTCACCTGGAAGATAAAAAGCATCAGCTGAAAACTGCCTTTAAACAGCTGGAAAGCAAATAAAATTCAGACTAAAAGTTAATTACGGCAAACAGCAGAGACGGACAATTGTCCATCTTTACCTCAGACCGTAAAAAGTTTTAGAATTTACCAATGGTAAAAATCGGCAATATAGAAATAGGAGAATTCCCATTGCTGCTTGCTCCTATGGAGGATGTAAGTGATCCACCATTTA
Source organism: Flavobacteriales bacterium (assembly GCA_040376605.1). Lineage (GTDB taxonomy): Bacteria > Bacteroidota > Bacteroidia > CAIKAF01 > CAIKAF01 > JANWKQ01. The sequence goes on from JBEIQI010000009.1 coordinate 9,608, forward strand.
GGGCTTTGTGCAAAAAACATGGGGCCGATTTAATGTTTACCGAATTTATCAGTAGTGAAGGATTGATTCGTGATGCCATAAAAAGTAGAAAAAAATTAGAATTTTTCGAGTTTGAACGTCCCATCGGAATCCAGATTTTTGGTGGTGATGAAGAAGCAATGGCAATGAGTGCAAGAATTGTGGATGCCGTTCAACCAGATATTGTGGACATTAATTTTGGATGTCCGGTAAAAAAAGTTGTTTGCAAGGGTGCCGGGGCAGCTGTTTTAAAAGATGTGGATCTAATGGTTCGATTAACGCAAGCCGTAGTAAAATCGACCCACTTGCCGGTTACCGTTAAAACCAGATTAGGATGGGACGATAACAGTATTAACATTATGGAAGTAGCCGAACGCCTTCAGAATATTGGCATAAAGGCACTTTCTATCCATGGCAGAACCAGGGCACAAATGTATAAGGGAGAAGCTGATTGGACCATGATTGAAAAAGTAAAAAATAATCCCCGTATTGAAATTCCAATCTTTGGAAATGGAGATATTAATTCCCCGGAGAAAGCCTTGGAGTATAAAAACAAATATGGAGTGGACGGCATCATGATTGGCCGGGCAGCCATTGGATATCCCTGGATATTCAATGAGATTAAACATTTTATGGCCACTGGTGAGCATTTACCTCCTCCTTCCGTTGCAGATAGAGTGGATGCCGTAAAAGAACATCTGCAAAAATCCCTGGAGTGGAAAGGCCCTGTTGAGGGTATTTTTGAAATGAGACCTCACTATGCCAATTACTTTAGAGGGATTCCGCATTTTAAGGAATTTAGAATGAAGTTGGTTTCACTTATGTTAGGCACTGAAGTAATGGATGTGCTCGAAAGTATTAAAGAGCATTATGCCACCCTGGAAATACTATAAGTATGATTTCCGCAATCGATTGAAAATCAGACTCTATTAAGAACCTAGTCCATTTCAACCAAATCTCCTGTCTTGTGCTAAACCTCGTTTATTAGCCAGAAGCATTCACTTACTCAATTAATAGAGCCATTCACAAAAATCATAGAACATGTGATAACTTATTGCGTACATTCATAAACAATTCAAACAACTAGCATTATATGAAACTTAAAATTGCCTCAGTATTATTTTTAGGTGTTGCATTAACCACCGGAATAAGTCTATCTTCTTTCAAAAGTCATACATCAGGAAAAGGATGTGATGTTTATGGAAAAATCAAACTGGTTGATTATGGACAAGACTACAAAGTAAAGTATGTAGATTATGGAGAAGATGTGAAAATAAAATTTGTAGACTATGGAGAAGACAGCAAAGGCAAATGGAAATTTGTTGATTATGGTGAAAAATACAAAATAAAAATCGTTGATTACGGAGAAGATTTTAAAGTAAAAAGAGTAGACTACGGCGAAGGGTGTAATTAATTTAAGGTTCGCCTAATAATAGCTACTACTAAAAATAAACCAATCAATTAATCAAAGGCAGGATCTTAGAAAATGAGATCCTGTTTTTTTTTAAAATACCGTCTTTACAATTTTTTTAGTGGCGGTTGATTTACCCATGGTAAAATAATGAATACCGGGAACCCCTTTTTCCATTAGCTCCTTACTTTGGGCAATACACCATTCTACACCAACCGCAGTTACCTCTGCATCTGTTTTACACTTCAATAGTTCAATCGTAAATGCCTCTGGCAGATCCACATGAAAAAACTTAGGCATAAAACTAATATGCTTTAAACTGGTAATAGGTTTTATGCCTGGAATAATAGGTACGGTTATTCCCGCCTCCCTGCATTTATCAACGAAATAGAAGAATTTTTGATTGTCGAAAAATAATTGGGTAACAATATATTCGGCCCCTGCATCAATTTTTTGTTTTAAATAATGCATATCAACGGCCTGATTGGGAGATTCGAAATGTTTCTCGGGATAACCAGCTACTCCAATACAAAAATCGGTTGGTTGAGCATCCCTTAATTCATCATCTATATATTCTCCTTTATTCATCCCATCTATTTGCTTAACTAAATCAACTGCATAAGCATGTCCTCCATCAGTAGCATTAAAATGGGTTTCTGTTTTAATTGGATCTCCTCGTAATGCCAGTACATTATCAATCCCCAAAAATTGAAGATCAATTAGTGCATTTTCGGTTTCTTCGCGGTTAAATCCACCACAAATAAGATGTGGGACTGTATCAATTTTATATTTATTAAAAATAGCTGCACAAATAGCCACCGTACCGGGTCTTTTGCGCATCGAGATTTTCTCTAAATAGCCCTTTTCTCGCTTTTTATAGGTGTATTCTTCCCGGTGATAGGTTACATTAATAAAGGACGGTTCGAACTCTACCAATGGATCAATACTTTCATGGATAGATTGAATCCCATTGCCCTTTAGGGGTGGTAATATTTCAAACGAAAACAGGGGTTTCCCATTCTGCGAATTGATCTTATCGATTACTTTCATATTGATGTAAATGCAATTGAAGAGGGCAAAAATAGTAAATAAACCTGTGATTTAGAGGAAATACATTAATTTAGCTAACCAATGCACCAAAAGGTTTTTACATATTTAACCCATGTAGTACTAGCTTTTGCGGCTCTAGCAAGCTTAACTAATACTTATTCGCAGCATTATCAGTATTATTTCGATCAGTTCGAATATAACCAATTAGAAGGCTCCCTTAATAATCTTGATGTTAACTTTCATACCTCCGTTAAAGGCTATCGGGAATCGGAGTTAAAGGAACATATTGCGCTGGATTCAATTAGAGACATTCCTAACTATAATACCCGCTTTGCTCGCAGTTTTGTGGGTCGCAGGTTATTTAAAGAAGACCTGTTCTACGTTAAAACCAAGCATTTTCAGGCTTCTTTGAATCCTATTTTTAACTTTCAGTTTGGTCGAAATTTCGGAGCCGGAGAAAATGCCTATGTAAATACCAGGGGATTTAGTGCAAAGGGGAATCTGGGCAAAATGTTTTCCTTTTATACCAATTTTTATGAAAATCAGGCTGGATTTGTGGATTATGTCAGAGCCTATATCGATTCGAACCATGTAGTGCCAAGTCAGGGCAGAACCAAACAATTTAAAGAAGCCAGTTACGATTTTGCTTATGCAACGGGTTATGTAAACTTTACACCTACCAAATATGTTAGTTTCGAATTTGGGCATGGTAAACACCATATTGGTGATGGTTATCGATCATTATTGCTCAGCGATAATTCGCCCAACTATTTATATGGCAAAATCTCAACCCAGGTTTGGAAAATAAAATATGTAAATATCTGGGCCGAATTTCAAGACAACTCACCTAGTTTTGTGCTGGATAATATCAACAATAAAAAATTAGGAACCTTTCATTATTTAGATTTTAATGCCTGTAAATATTTCTCCTTAGGATTCTTCGAATCAATTATTTGGAGTGCAAAAGATACAGCCGGTAATGTTAGAGGATTCGATCCCAACTATTTAAACCCTATTATTTTTTATCGACCCATCGAATATGGTTTAGGCTCCCAGGACAATGCCTTTATGGGATTTAATTTAAAAATTCGGCCCCATGATGACCATCAAATTTATGCACAGGTGGTACTAGATGAATTTTTATTAAGTGCCATTTTAGGAAAACCAGAACCCGGATGGAGGGCTAATAAACAAGGATTCCAGGTAGGCTATAAATATTTTAACGTGGGGGGAGTAAAGAACCTGAACTTCCAGGGTGAGTTTAATTATGTGAGACCTTATACCTATTCCCATTATAAATACAATAGTAACTATGCACATTATAACCAGCCATTGGCGCATCCATTAGGGGCTAATTTCTGGGAGGCCATTGGTATTGTAAGGTATCAAAACAAACGAATAATGGCCGAAGGCAGATTTTCATATGCCATTCATGGAGTAGATACGGCTGGGGTTAATTATGGTGGAAGCCCCATTGTTTTGGATGTAGGCCACCCCAGTGAATATAATAATTACGTGGGGCAAGGTGTTCGTACTTCCATTTTATATGCCGAAATAAAAGCATCCTATATTATTAATCCTGCTTACGGGTTTAGGGTAGAAGCCGGCATGGTGGTCCGTCAACAGAATTCTGAAATTCAAAATTTTAATACCATGTATGTATATTTCGGAATCAGAACCCGATTGCAAAATTTATACTACGATTATTAGGGATGCGCATTATAAAAATTCTTTGCATCGTTGGTTTAATGAGCCAAACATTATTCGGTCAGGTAAATTGGCCAATCCCCTGCGATTCGCTTGGCATCAATCAAAAAAAAATCTACCTCTCTTCCATTCAAAAAGGTAAAAACAAACAACCCAACATTGTATTAATTGTTGCAGATGATTTAGGCAAGTTTGATCTTTCCATCTATGGTAATACCATTATTCAAACACCTCATATCGATCAACTGGCCATGGAAGGGGCTATGTTTACCGATGGATATGCATCTGCTCCCATATGCAGCCCCAGCAGAGCAGGAATGCTAACAGGTAGGTATCAACAACGATTTGGTTATCAATTACAACCTCAACAAAGATATCCCAAATCAAAATTCGAATGGTGGTCGTTTAAAAATCTAATGAATACCAACGATATTGAACCTTCACCATTTCAAACTTATCCTTCAAAATCTCAAATCCCACGTCAAGGATTACCACCTTCCGAAATAACCATAACCGAAATGCTGAAACAAGTTGGGTATACCACAGCATGGATTGGTAAATGGCATTTAGGGTATGAAGCCCCCCTACTCCCAGGTAATTTTGGATTCGATTTTCAATATGGATGTTATGAAGCATTTACCTTATTTGGAAAAATAAAAGATCCCAACATTGTAAATGCACCAATCAATGAATTTACAGATAAACATATTTGGAAAAAAGGAAGAACCGGTGCCTGTGCCATCCGCAAAAATGGAATATTAATAGATGAAAATGAATATATTACTTACGCCTTTGCACGAGAAGCAAAAAAATTCATTACAGAAAATAAAAGCCAACCCTTTTTTCTATATATGCCGGTTACGGCGCCACATACACCCTATCAGGCACCAAAAGACATTTGCGATTCCTTGTCATTTATTAAAGAGCATGACAAACGAGTTTATTACTCAATGATTATTGCATTAGATAAAATGGTAGGAGATGTAATCCAACATTTAGAAAAAGAAAATCTCGGCAACAATACGCTGATTATTTTTACAAGTGATAATGGTGCACCTTTATATAGTCGCACGGTAACTAATGCCCCTTTAGCAGGTGGAAAATTTACCTTTTACGAAGGAGGAATAAACGTTCCATTAATTCTAAATTATAAAAACAATATTGATCCAGGCACTATGGTAAACCAACCGGTTATGCTGTTTGATATTTATGCTACCATCGCAGATGCCGCAGGAATTCCAATACCCAAAGACCGAATTATTGATGGAACATCCTTACTCCCTTGGACGGTTTCCAATTCTCAACAACCGGTGCACAATAGTTTATACTGGTACAGTGGATACAATATGGCCATTCGAAAAGGTAACTGGAAACTCATTATGAATACTCAGGAAAAAACAGTAGAGTTGTTTCAACTGGAAATAGACCGATCTGAATCCACCAATCAAGAGGCTGCCGAAATTAATACCAAAGAAGCTTTAACAAAAGAATTAACCGAATGGGTAAATAGTATGCCTCCACTATTATGGCCGGGGCTGGTAGATTATGAAGTTTATATAAATGGGAAACTAACCAAATGGAGGGTTTAATACAATGAAAAAACAACTTACCCCAGAACAAAAATTATACCGGGATAACCGCGATCGAAAAATCCTTGGTATTATCTCACTAACGGCCATCATCCTATTGGGATTGTGGATGGTATTAGACGCTTCTGTAAAAAAACATGCCAGAATTGAAAAAGCCACAGTGGCCTTGGTAAAGAATATTTGGGGACTCGAAGCGGGCATTGTATTATTGGTATTAGGTGGAGCTTAGATGACCTATGCCGTTGTACAATTTATGAAGTTCAAAAAACTCCATCAAAAAATATAATCCTATTAAAATAAAAAACCGCTTCCTTTTAAAGAAACGGTTTCTAAATAATTATAAAATCTTACTTAACAAAACTCATTATACACCTCTTTTAAATGATCAGCTAATACATGATCAGGAGTACCTTCAATTTGGTAACGTTCAATAAAATGAACCAATTCACCATTTTTAAATAGGGCAATGGCTGGAGAAGAAGGCGGATAAGGCTGAAAATATTCACGAGCCTTGGCTACTGCGTCAGTATCAACACCTGCAAAAACAGTGGTTAATTTTAATGGTTTATGTTCGTTATTCAACGATTGAATAACACCAGGTCTGGCTCCGCGAGCAGCACAACCACAAACACTGTTTACTACCAATAAAACCGTTTCATCTTTTTGGTTAATGATTTTTTCTACAGCCTCGGCTGATTCTAAAGATTCAAAACCATTTTTTGTCAATTCTTCCTTACAAGGAATTACTATTTCATCTGGATACATACAAGTTGAAAGTTTGTTGTTTAAAATATAAGTTTGATGTTTTAAGTTTCAATCTATAGGCTTTGATTAACTTTATTCCTTCAGCTTTTATCTTGAACTTGTTTCAAAAGTACAACGAAAATCGGTACGATTGAAAAATGCTCTGTTAAACCTTGTTAGCGACTGAAAGACAGCCTCATTCCTTTGTTATTCTCATCGAAAACCCCATTATCATAAACCAAATGACCATTTACAAAGGTTTTGTCAATTTTTGAATGGAAGGTTTCTCCTTCAAACGGACTCCATCCGCATTTATACAAAAGGCTTTCTTTAGTTACAGTCCATGCTTTATCAGGATCAATTAATACTAAATCGGCAAAATATCCTTCACGTATATAGCCCCGTTTTTCAATATCAAAAAGATCCGCTACGTTATGACACATTTTCTCCACCACTTTTTCTAAACTAATTTTACCTCTATGCCAAAATTCAAACATCGCCACCACCGAATGCTGAATCAATGGTCCACCTGATGGACATTGGCTATATGGCATTCCCTTTTCTGCTAAGGTATGTGGAGCATGGTCCGTAGCAATCACATCAATTCTATCATCCAATAAAGCCTCCCAAATCTTCTCTCTATCTTCTTCCGATTTAATGGCCGGATTCCACTTAATCAAACTTCCTTTGGTAGCATAATCCTTATCACTAAACCATAAGTGGTGGATACAAGCCTCCGACGTTATCTTTTTTTCTTTTAACGGAATGGTATTCGTAAAAAGATCCGTTTCCTTGCCGGTGGAAATATGCAGCACATGAAAACGAGCACCATCCTTCTTCGCCAATTCAATGGCCTTGCTGCTGGAAGCATAACAAGCATCAGCATTTCTAATTAAAGGATGTTTATCTACCGGAATATTGTCGCCAAATTCCGCTTTGTATTTTTCCAGACTTTGAGCAATCATTGGATCATCCTCACAATGAGAAGCAATAATAACCTTTACATTTTTAAATAACGAATCAATACTATCCCATTTATCCACCAACATATTTCCGGTAGACGATCCCATAAATATTTTCACCCCACAAACCTTCGAATAATCTACTTTCAAAATTTCATCCAAATTATCATTGGTAGTACCCATGTAAAACGAATAATTTGCCAAAGAACATTCAGCTGCCCTTGTATATTTTTGTTCTAGCAAATCCACCGTTATTGCTCCTGGTTTAGTATTTGGCATTTCCATATACGTAGTAACACCACCTGCAACGGCGGCCTTAGCCTCCGTATAAATTTCACCTTTATGTGTTAAACCGGGCTCTCTAAAATGCACCTGATCATCAATGGCACCAGGCATTAAATACTTGCCATTTCCATCAATTATTTCATAACCATCCGCATTAAACTCATCACCAGGATAAATAATTTTTTCTATCAATCCATCTTTAATGGCAACATCAGCTAATTGCTTTTTGCGTTCATTAATAAGAGTAGCTCCCTTGATATAATATTTTTTCATGGACCTTTTATTTATATACTTCAAAAATACTTAATTTTTAAGTGGCGGCACAATGACGTTTTGTTATAACCTAAAAACCAAGTAATTACGTTAAATGGTCAATCTATAGGCTGTTCCGCTATATGGGCTTGATCAAAAGCAACACCTGTGTAACTAAATGGGTGCTGCTTCATTCCCTACCACAATATTAAGATTTCTTAATTGTGTATAGGTATTTACAAAAATACTGAATCATTATCGTTGTTCTTATATATTTGTAATATATCAACACTAAACAATCCACTTGTATGGGTCAAGAAATGGTATTGGAAGTATCCAATTTGCAAAAACATTTCGGCAAAGTTCACGCCTTAAAAAATGTAAGTTTAAAGATTCCTAAAGGTTCAGTTTTTGGAATTTTAGGTCCTAATGGAAGTGGAAAAACCACCATGTTAGGCATTGTAACCGATATGCAAAAATCCGATTCGGGTAGCTATTCCTGGTTTGGTAAAGGAACCGATTATCAGCTAAGAAAAAGAGTAGGATCATTAATCGAAACGCCGAACTTCTATACCTATCTCAATGCGTATGATAATTTAAAAATTACCCAGCTAATTAGTGGAAGGGGAAATGATGCGGAGGTAAAAAATGTATTAACGCGTTTAGATTTAATAGATAAAGGTCATATTAAATTCGGGAACTTCTCCTTAGGCATGAAACAACGATTGGCCGTTGCAGCGGCCATTATGGGCGATCCGGATGTGTTGATATTAGATGAGCCAACTAATGGATTAGATCCTGAAGGAATCGCTTTTATGCGTAAAATTTTATTAGAGTTGGCGGCTGAAGGAAAAACAATCATCATTGCCAGTCATTTATTAGAAGAAGTTCAAAAAGTATGTACCCATGTTGCTATTCTTCAATATGGTGATTTATTAGCGCAAGGTAAAGTAGAAGAATTATTAGGATCCAACTATAAAATTGTATTGGAGGCCGAAAACATAGAAAGCCTTGAATCAGCGTTAAAAAACAAATTCAAATCCATCAACCATATAGAAAAAGCCAAAGGACAGCTTACCCTATCGCTTGCAGAAAAAGTTCTCCCTCAGGATATCAATGCCTTTTGTTTCGAAAATAAAGTGATATTATCTCGTCTTGAATGGATAGGTACAAAATTGGAAGATAAATTTTTAGAAATAACCAGAAAACATTAACCCTATGTTTACATTATTAAAAATAGAATGGCTTAAAGTAAAAAAGTATAAACCGGTATGGGTAATTTTTGCTTTTTTGATATTATTGTTTCCTTCGGTAACCATTGGATTTGGACGCATCATACATACCTTTACCAAAGATGCTACGGGTGTAAAAGCTATGCTTGGCAACCCTTTTGATTTTAATACCGTATTTTATACTGCGGCATATATCAATAATGGTCTTAACATTGCCTGGGGTATGTTATTGATTTTAATGATTGGCAACGAATTTCAAAATAGAACCATTCGTCAAAATGTAATTGATGGTCAAAAAAGAAATGACATCATAACCTCCAAGTTAATGCTCGTATCTATTTTTAGTATTGCCTCAGCATTATTGGTTATGGCAAGTGCCTTTATTGCTGGAATTATATATGCCGATAATTCTTTTCATTTTGATGTAGATATGGTAAAGGTATTTGGTACATTTTTGTTTGCGGCCTTTATGCAAATGCTGTTTGCCTTATTATTTGCTTTCTTTTTAAAAAGACCTGCCTTATCTGTAATCCTTTATTTAGGATATACCGTGTTTGTAGAAAATATTTTGGTGCTCATATTAACCGGAATAACAAAATCTTTATACCCTAAATTATTTTTTACTCAGGCTGCAGATGAATTGACCATTTTCCCATTATCCGATAAAATAAATATAGATGGAGGGCTTTCGCTTCCGTCTGAGGCTCCTTGGATCGCCTGTGTAATATATGCGGCCTCCATTTTATTCGTTTTATATAGATACATCAATAAAACCATCCTGAAATAAAAAATGCCCTTTCAATTTATTGAAAGGGCATCCATAAAATTTTATCCAATAGATTTTATCTTCCTTGTTGCATTTGCAAAATTGCAGGCAATTCCTCCTTAATAGTATAATCTGTAGGTATTTGAAATTCCTTGTCACTAACTGATTTTTTATCAAAACTAACCATAGTCATAATAACGGTATAAGTCATTCCCTGTTCACTCATATTCATTTCCTGCTTCATTACCATCCCCTCCACTCCTTTATAAACTACTTTACCTTTAAACTCGGCCATGTTGGCATCAATTTCTTTAGTAGCCCAAACATAATTCGTACCTTGCTTGGTAACCACCTTGTATTTCTGACATTTATAACCTAAAATGGTAGCCGTTCCTGATTCTTTAGTTACGGTTGCATCCTCAGATTTATCATCATCTTTTACTTCATCGCTCTTTACCTTGTAGGCAGTTTTTTGGGAAGCTTGTACAAAATAGGTCGTATTTTCGTTACCAATATTAATAATATCGCCAATCATAGCACCATAAATACCGCCCTCCATTACAACTTTTGCATTCTTGCCTTTAACGGTAATAACATTGGCCGATGGGGCTGTTTTCTGCAGCATGGCTGCCTGATCGCCTTTGTATTCCATAGAATACTTAATAACTCCTTCGAAGCTTTGGGCATTTAAAAATGCCGGAAGCAAAAGTGATACCGCAACAATAATTTTTTTCATGTTCTTTTGTTTTGTGTTACAATACTAACAATTATTGGGCTAAAACCGAACGGGGCTTCGTTAAAATTCTTCAAATCCTAACAAAGATTACTTTTTCCATTCGAAAGTCTCGATCATATGATCCATATCAGACTCTAAAAAATTCATTACTTGATAAAGGGAATCGTAATTGGGTTTAAAATTAAAATACAAGGCCGCTCTAAAAAAATGTTGATTATTATCTGTTAAATAAAATTGATATGGACAAGCTGCATCCCCTTCTATTTTATATTTCATGCCAAATACCCCAGCAGTACTATCAGTTATAATAGCCTCTTCTATCCCTGAAGATTTTACAACATGTTTATAAACCAACTCATGCGAATCGTCGAGATATTTTTTTAAATTATTTTCTATCGGATCATAGGTTAAATAAATCGTTGCATCAAATTTAGGGTAATACACATTGTACCAGCATTGTCCTTTTACCTTGGCATCCGGCGGTTGCTGCATAATGGCATCCTTACTTACTTCCATAGTATATGCACACGAAGTATCGAATTTTACATATTCGGGCTGAGGTACTTCAATATTAAAATAACCTCTTGGCTTGGGTGTATATGTTTTTTCACGACATCCACTTATATAAAACACCAGGGTTATTATTAGAGCAAATAAAATAAGCCTATTCTTGTTCATTTATAATTTCATGTTGTTTAGTAACCTTTACTCGTTTTATTCTACGCTTATCTACTGATTCTACTTTAAATCGAAGTTTTTCGCAGTTAATAATCTGTTCCTTCTCCGGCAATGTGCCATTTAACTCTAATAACAAACCTGCAATAGTATCTGCATCCGCGGCATAAGGCTCTATATCCGAATATTCTATATCAATAATCCTGCACATATTAATCAACGATGTTTTTCCTTCGAAAACATAATTATCATCGTCTAATCTCGAGTACACAATTTCATCATCATCAAATTCATCATTAATCTCTCCAACAATTTCTTCAATAACATCCTCTAAGGTAACGATACCGGAGCTTCCTCCATATTCATCCACCACAATGGCCATATGCATTTTTTTCTCCTGAAACTCTTTCAATAAATCATCAATCTTTTTGGTTTCCGGAACAAAATAAGTGGGTCTGATTAAGCTTTGCCATTCAAACATAGCGTCTTGATTTAAGTAGGGCAATAAATCTTTGATATAAAGCACCCCTTCAATTTTATCAAAACTACCTCTATAAACCGGCAGTCTGCTGTAGCCGGCCTCGAGTATAACGGTCAAAACCTCTTTAAAATTGCTTTCAATATCCAGCGATATAACATCCATTCGGGGTTTCATCGTTTCGTTAACCGAAATGGTACCAAACTCTACAATCCCTTTCCAAATTTTCTTTTCTTCTTCGGTAACGGTTTCGTCTTTTGTTAATTCTATAACGGCTTCTAAATCACCGGCACTTAATGAATTATTGTTCTTTTTAAGTCTTCTATCAAACAACGAACTAGAAAGCATTAATGGAGCAGTCATCCAAATCATTGCTTTGTTTAAAAACAACAAGGGGCGAACCATTACTTTAATGATACTTTTTGCGTTTTGTGTTCCATAAACTTTTGGAACTACCTCTCCAAACAATAATATAACCAGGGTAATTAATACTACCTGTAATAAAAAGGAAAGAATAGGATTAATAGTACCTGCAGGTAATACTTCCTCTTTTAAAAATTCCGAAAGGATTACGATGGATAGATTAACCCCATTATGAATAACTAAAATGGTAGCTAATAGTTTCTTAGGTTTATCCAATAAATGAAGTACATTTTTGCGAAGGCCATCCGGCATTTCATCAATTTCCTTTCGGGTAATAGAAAAAAATGAAACCTCTGCGGCACTCATCAAAGCAACACAAACCAATAAAAATAAAATGATGAGGATATACCATAAGATGGCCAGATTAAATCCGACTAATGGAATGGTTGTGAGTAATGATAATCCGCTAAAACTGGGGGGCTCGTCCAAAATATGATAGGTTGGTTAATCTAAAATGGAAGATCATCTTCAACCGGGGGTTCGTTATTGCTAACATTAGCACCCGTGTAGTTATTAGATGAAGTGCCTGAATCATTTCCATAACTATTGGAGTTTGTATTGGTATTGGTATACCCCCCGCCAGTTGCTCCTCCGGTTGTTTGAGGCCGATCCAGCAACAACATATCTGTTGCTTCAATTTCTGTTGTATATTTTTTTACGCCGTCCTTATCTTCATACTGACGGTTACGCAATTTACCTTCAATATAAACCTTATTGCCCTTTTTGAGGTATTTTTCAGCCACAGTAGCCAATCCTCTCCATAAAACCACATTATGCCATTCGGTATTTTCTACTTTTTGCCCTTCCTTATTGGTATAAGATTCGGAGGTGGCTAAAGAAAATCTGGCTACCTGCGCCCCACTTTGCACGGTTCTTACCTCTGGATCCTTTCCAAGGTTCCCTACTAGGATCACTTTGTTTATGCCTGCCATGATATCAAATAATTTAACTCAAATATAGCAAAATGAGGAGAATTTCCAATGAGAAATTTATGAGCTAAAGGCCAAAACTGGCAAAAACCTTATATTTGCCCATATATCAACGAATTCAAATGAGCAATAATATTAAAATTGAATCAAGCAAGGCTCCTGAGCCAGTAGGATTATATCCTCATGCCCGTAAAGTTGGCGATTTTATTTATTATAGTGGTATTGGTCCTCGTGAAAGGGGAACCAAAAAAATTCCCGGTGTTGAATTAGATGAAAATGGAAATATTACCAGCTACGATATTGCAACACAATGTCGATCTGTTTTTAATAATTTAAAACTGGTAGTTGAAGATTCGGGTGCAGATTGGAAGAATGTGATTGATGTAACTATTTTTCTTACCAACATGAAATCGGATTTTAAAACTTATAACGAAATATACGCTGAATATTTTAAAGATAATCAGCCATGCCGAACCACCATTGAAATAAAATCATTACCAACCCCTATTGGTATTGAAGTAAAAGCTATTGCATATATAGGCAAATAGGGACTAATTACAAAGTTATCAACCCTTAGAGCCTATCAGCTGTGGGTTATTGAAACAACCTCCATCAAAACATTCACCTAATTTGGTATTAATCCCAATTCTCGTACCTTACAATAGTTCAGGGTGTGAATAATGTAAATCTTTCCCTAAATAATGTAATACTGCTGTTTTACCAATTGGGCAACTTTGCCATATCTCCTTAAACCCAGCATTTTTTGAAATTATACATTAAGTATATGGTGAGTAACCGCTGTAAAATGGCGGTTAAAGAAGAGTTGAAAAACTCGGGCTACACTTTATCATTATCGATTTGGGTGAAGTTGATGTTATGGAGGATGTTTCAACCGAGCAACGAGAGCAATTAAAAGAGGCCCTATTAGTTTCCGGACTTGAACTGATGGATGATAAAAAGGCCATCATGATAGAAAAAATAAAAAACATCATTATAGAAATGGTGCACCATACCAACGAAGGTTTAAAGGTGAATTTTTCCAATTTCTTGAGTGAAAAAATAAATCATGACTATACATACCTAGCCAATTTATGGCCGAAATGAATGGATTTGAAGCTACTGAGTATATTCGAAATACATTGAATTCGAAGATCCCCATCATTGCGTTAACAGCTGATGTAACCACCGCAGACTTAGGCAAGCGCAAACAGGCAGGAATGAATGATTATATCGCAAAACCAGTAGATGAAAGATCATTATACAACAAAATAATCGGATTGGTAAAGAAGCCGATGTTAGCAAAAATAAATGAATCAGTTGAAAATGTTAATCAGTCGAATGAAAAATGTATCGATTTAGCCTATCTAATCCATATTACTAAATCAGATCCCAAATTAATGATGGAAATGATTACTTTATACTTAGAGCAAACTCCTTCACTTATTAACACAATGAAACAAAGTCTTAAAGATAAAGACTGGAAGTCGCTACAAGCATCAGCCCATAAAATGATCCCATCCTTTTCTATCATGGGCATCAACTCGGATTTTGAGAAAATGACTAAAAAAGTTATGGAATACGCCAATTCTCTGTAAAAAGCAGATGCGATACACGCTTTGGTTTTTCAACTGGAAGCAGTTTGCACTCAAACATGCAAGGAATTAGAAGAAGAATATATGCTTATTAAAACAACAGTATATGAAAATACAGGATAAAATAAAATTATTTCTAGTTGATGACGATGCGGTTTTCTTAAAGATGTTAGAGGTGCAATTTTTACATCATGCTGATTTTGATATCGAAACATATCCAACAGGAGAGCAAATGAGCTGTCCAATAAGCAAATTAAAGTAGTAATCATATCCCAACAATAATTTCTAAGCGGTTTTAATGATCCCATCATGGGTTTTACTCGATAATGTTCTTTCTCTAATTACCAAAAGAAAGATAAAACTCAATTTCCGAATGCAAAAATCCATTTCTTTGTGGCATATATAGCTACAATATAATCCGAATGACACAGGTATAACACCATCCCATTTTTCGGAATTATAATAACAAAGCAACTAAACAGATCCACTTTATACAACAACTTAATGCCATTACTTTTATCTTCCGCTCTTTTTATTTCCGCAATAAATATTCTTTCAATTGTTTAATAACTGTTGCGGAAAAATTATTGGAACAGTATGGCCGATAGATATGATTATCATTTATTTTTATAGTGCGATAAAAATAAATTATATAGGTTTTGGGTTAAATAGCCTTGGTTATTAAATAAAAAAAGGTAGGTGTGAACCTACCTTTTTTTATTTAAGGGTTAATGTTGGGAAAACTCCATTTAATGAGCAACCTGTACTTTATGCGTAACCGTATTGTTGCCAATCGTAGTTCTTGCAAAATAAAATGCTGCAGAAAGAGAAGTTACATCCACTTGAACCTTTGTTGAGTTAGGTGCAACGGAAACTACAACCTGACCTACCATATCTAACAATTCAACTTTGTCGATTTTTTGGTCTATGGCATCCAATGTAATAAATTGGGTTGCAGGATTTGGGTAGATGTTTACATTCAAGGTAGTGGAAGGATCTTCAACACCAGCCAAATTGCCAACCACAAAAACACCAGAAGTTGCACAGCCATTGTCATCAGTTATAGTAACCACATAATACCCTGGGGCTAACCCAGAAAGATCAGGATTAATAGAACCATTTGACCAATCATAAAAGTATGGGCCAGTTCCACCAGTTACTGTAACATCAATCGCACCATCGTTAGATGTTCCAGTAGATGAATTTACCACAACGCCATTTACGATAATTGGAGAACTTGGTTGAGCAACACTTGCAGCAACAGATTCAGTGCAACCATTTGCATCGGTAACTGTTACAATGTATGATCCTGCACTTAAGAAGAAAATATCTTCATTTAAAGCACCATTTGACCAGGTATATTCAAATGGAGCAACTCCACCAGATACACTCAAGTTAACAACACCGTCATTGCCACCAAAACAACTTACATCATAAACTGCTGTAGCTGTTGTGATATCAGCAGGCTCAATTACAGTTGCAGTTGTTGCAATTGTACAACCATTCGCATCTTGAATAGATACTGTATATATCCCTCCATCAAGATTCAGAAATAAAGCTGAAGATTGATAAGTTCCTCCGTTTAATGAATACTGCAGAGATCCAGTTCCTCCGTTTGCGTTGATCCCAATTGCACCTGTGCTATTATTGTAACAATCAACATTCAAAATGCCCATGCCTATTATTTGAATAGGTGTAGGCTCTGTAATAACAAATGACATTTCACCAATGCATCCACCAGCATCACGTGCATAAGCTATATAATTGCCAGCACTAAGCGCACTGAATAAATTACTTGTTTGGAAAGTAGTTCCGTCCAAACTATAGGCCATGGTGCCAGCACCACCACCTGCAGAAATTGTTACACTTCCTGTAGCAACATCGTTGCAAAGCAAATCAACAACGGTTGTTGTAACAACAATTGGTGAAGGCTCTGTTAGGGTTAATGAATAACTTCCACTACATCCTAAACCATCATGAACAACAATGGTATGTGCACCTGCCGAAACTCCTGTAAAGGATGTAGACAGTTGCCAAGGTGAAGCGTCAATTCTATACATAAGTGTACCACTTCCGCCAGTTACCGAAGTAATAGTGATTGTGCCATTGTCTGCTTCATTACAAGTAATATTAGTTGAACTAACGGTATTAATTACAGGACCATCAGCATCGGCAACTGTTCCATAGAATTGATTTGAGCAACCATTTCCATCCTGAATAAGAATGGTATAGGTGCTATCAGATAAACCAGTATACGAACCCGTACCATTCCAAGTGCTTCCATTCATACTATATTGATATCCACTGCCAGAACCACCAGCTGCAACAACTAAAATATTACCATTCGCATTTCCACAGGTAGAAGTTCCAGTTGTTACTGTTGCAGTAATTGGGGATGGTTGGTTAACGGTTACAGCTGCCAAAGCGGTGCATCCGTTTGCGTCCGTTACAGTAACGGTATAAGGACCAGCATACAGTTCGGTAAAATCACCAGTAACTAAAAAATCCATTCCACCATTAATTCCATAAGAATAATCCGGAGTTCCGCCAGCGGCAGTAACGATCACAGAACCGTCAGCATAACCATAGCAAGAAGCATTGGTAACCACAGTTGAAATTGTTAATAATGTAGGTTCAGTAACAATTACCGAAGCTGTTTCTACACAAGATGCAGCATCTCTAACGTAAACAGTATAAGTACCAGCAGCTAATCCTGTAAAGGTATTATTAGATTGGTAAGAAGTACCAGTTAAACTGTAATCTGGAACACCCGTTCCACCAGCTGTTGAAGTAACTGTAATAGATCCAGTTGAGGTACCATGACACAATGCGGCAACCGAGGAAGTTGTAAATGAAATTGCATTGGGTTCCATAATTTCTCTTGGTTCCATATCAATACAGCCTACAGCATCTTTTACCATCACCACATAATCACCAGAAGTTAAGTTATTAAATGTACCACTTGCCTGCCATGTATCACCACCATCAATGCTGAACTGGTAAGCACCAGAACCACCTGAAGCCGATGCAAGAATTGAGCCGTCATTATCATCATTACAACTAACATTCGTGTATGAATTGATAGTAAGCGAAGGACCACCAGCATCATTCACTAATACAGAAGCAGAAGTACTACAGTTGTTGGCATCCTTTACATATACTGTATAAGGTCCTACACTTAAATTAGGAAATGATCCACTTGCTTGCCAGGTAGTTCCATCTAAGCTATATTGTAAAGCCCCAACACCACCAGTTGCACTTGAAAGGATAGAACCATCAGTTCC
Organism: Flavobacteriales bacterium; assembly: GCA_040376605.1. Taxonomy (GTDB): domain Bacteria; phylum Bacteroidota; class Bacteroidia; order CAIKAF01; family CAIKAF01; genus JANWKQ01. The sequence goes on from JBEIQI010000009.1 coordinate 27,741, forward strand.
ACCACAACTTGCATTGGTAGTTAAGTTAGAAGCAAAAATAACTGCAGATGGTTGGCTGATCACAACCGTTGTTGTATGGATACAACCTAAATTATCTTTTATATATAAAGTATATGTTCCAGCCGCCAAACCTGCAAATGTTGCACTGGTTTGATAAACATTAGGATCAATTGCATATTTATAAGGGGTTGCACCACCTGTTCCAACTGCAACAAAACTTCCATCAGAAGAACCATAACATGAAGTTGATGTTACTGATACAGCAGAAACGTTCAACCCAACAGAAATTTGTTTTGTATAAACATCTGAACAATTGTTATTCCATCCATCTAAATAGGTAGTTAACGAAACAGTATAAACACCAGGGGTAGCATACACATGTGAAGGACTAGATACGTTCGAAACCGGCGAACCATCACCAAAATTCCAAGTGAAAAATTCATTCGTACCGCCATAATCAGAAAGACCAATTGTATTAAACATACTATCCTTAGTCATGTTTGATAAGTTAGTAAAATTAACTCCAGATCCTGTACTGATACATTGTGAACTCACCGAAAAATCAGACTCAATAAAATTCTTCATTTTAGGAATAATGTAGAAATCTCCGTTGTGACTAAAATTAGTCATCGCTGATACCCAATTGCCACCAGTAGAGGTTCCCGCCAGCGATGCTAGATCTTCGCCATTACCATCACCATCTCCATTATAACCAACTTGAAAATTGGTTAAAAGCGGATACCCCCCATCAATTTCTACCGAAACGGCAAAATTAGCATCTAGGTAATGTCCTCCACTAAAAAAAGTGACATCTTTAAAACCGGCTAAATCTTCCCAAAATCCCCAATTGAAATTTCTGGAAGCAACCACGCTTAAAGGACGACCATTTGCATCAACCGTGTAAACCTTTGCAACCAAATCAACGGATGCAATGCCCGGAGCATAACCATAAATACGAACTCCGGTTATTAATCCAGGACCCGAATAATGATAAGTTTGTGCAGCCATTTCTTCAACACCTGCTGTAAGTGTATATGCTCCCGTACCTCCAATGTTTTTAGACTGGG
>JBEIQI010000352.1:0-2273 GCA_040376605.1 Flavobacteriales bacterium
CAAAGCTGGGATCACTGCGCAAGGAGTTAGGTAGTTTTGTTAATACCTCCAATTCAGTTACTCAACTGTTGCCGGGAATTTGGCTTACAGAAATGGCAGAAAAATTATTACTAAAATATAAATAGTAAGTACCTCAATTTAATTAGTACCTGCGGGTTTGTTTACCCGAATGGTATATGGTTCGGTAACTATATTATCTCCAACAAAGACTTGGTATTGCATGTCCATTCAGTTGCTGCTGGAAACACGTATATATTAAATATTTTCGATTGTATTATGTAGGAATATCCACTACCATCCATTTCCCATTCATCTTGGTAACAGTTACCTGATCTTCTCCATCATCCTCTTCTCCTTTATAGATGATCGCCATATAAATGGTAACATAATAACTGTCTTTTTCGAACGCCTCTTTTTTTACAAATCGATATTTTGTAAAGTTCCAACTTGAGTATTCTTCCATTTTACGCCTAAACGTTTTTGTTTGTTTGGTTTCTTCCGGGCATACATTTTCCCAGGCTTTGTCATTCCGTATCATAGATGCATAAAAATACATGACCACTGATTCGGGGGTATTGTCGAACGTCTTAACGTCGGCTGCATTTAGCATGCTGATCTCTGTTTCAGGAGGCAAAGCCTTGGGTTTTTTAGTTCCACAGCTTCCTACTACAAGCAACATTAAAAGGATGGTTAAATTTCTCATAGTTAGTTTTGGGGGATATAGCTATTGTTAGCTGGTTTTAGGTCGGGAATAAACCCATCCGGATCAATGATGAATTTAGTAACGTTCGATTTTTTAATGTCTTTTACCAAAACTCTATATTTTTTTTCTGCGGCCGACCAATAAGGTAAAAAATTGGTTGGTTTATTAAAATTCGATTTTGGATTGTTGGTAAGATCTAATGGAATGTAGAAGTTCTTTTTTGAACCATCTTTCATTTCTACAGTAAACTCAACTGGTAGAGGAACACCTTTGTTACTAAAAACAATAAAGGCATCGTTTCCTTTAAAGGTAACACTGTCTATTCCAAGATCCACAGGTTTGGTGGTATTTAACCAATAATTTTGAAACCAGGTAAGTTCCAACCCACTAATATCTTCGAAGTTCTTTACAAAGTCATTCGGTTCAGGATGTTTAAAGGTCCAATTTGCGTAATACTTTTTAAAACCTAGCTGCATCATACTGTCGCCAATCATATAACGAATCAATTCGGGGAATAGCTGACCTTTATAATAGGCACAATTATAATATGCATAATCAGAAGTAAAAAAATTAGCTGCCGTAGATATGGGCTCTTCAGGATATTGAGTTCGAACCCATTTATAAATCATCCCTGCTTCTGATGCTGGATTTTCTTTAGTTTTACTTACTACTGTTGACATTCTAGCTTCAGCATATGAAGTCAGTCCTTCATCCATCCAATGGTATAAATTTTCATCGGTTCCATAAATTCCATAAAAGAAGTTATGCATAAACTCGTGGCAAGCTGTACTGAAAAAGTCCTCCCGACCTGCTTCCAGCATAGTACACATAGGATATTCCATATAACCTTCGCCGGCTTGTATAAATGAAAATTGTGGATATGGATAGATTCCAAATTCCTTTTTACAGATTTCATAGGCTTCTCCCCAAAACATTTTAAGGGTGGTCCAGGCGGGTTTAAATTCTTCGGTATTATGATAGAAATAATGAAACTCAATATCATCAATTTTGCTAGACGAATGTTCCCATTCATTTTCGGCAGCCCAGGCAAAATCGTGCACCTTCTCTGCGGTAAATTTCCAGGTTGTTTGTTTTTCTTTATTGATATCAGGATTCCCGGTGGTACTTTCCCAGCCTTTATCTAAGTATTTTTTATTGGTAAGCACCCCTGTTCCGGCTACAACTAGGTCTTTATTGCAGGTAATATTTACCTCATAATTACCGAAAGTACCTGCAAATTCTCGTCCAAGATATTGATCGGTATGCCATCCTTGTTTATCATATCTACAAATTTTAGGATACCATTGAGTAAAGGTAAAATCAGTGCCGGTAACATTGTTTTTACCTGCTCGATTGATACAGGAGGGAATCAATGATTCAAACTCAATACTAATTTGGGCTGTTGATCCGGCTTTGATCGATTCATTCAATTTAACTTGAGCAATGGATTCAAGTATAGTGGGATTATAGGATTTACCATTCACGGTGATATTAATGATTTTAATATATCCTTCGTCTTTTTTGGTCAGTTTCGAAAGTTTATCCACCGTTTCGGGTTCTCCCATTTCTC
>JBEIQI010000261.1:0-4220 GCA_040376605.1 Flavobacteriales bacterium
ATGAAGACATTTTTGTTATTGGTTTTAATTTCTTTTCAGTTGGTTTGCGCCCAGCAGGTTACTTTTTTTAAAACCTTTGGTCATGGTATTTACGATAGCGGGGAAGGGGTATGGCAGGCCAATGATACAGGATATGTAGTGGGCGGTATTACCACTCAATCAGGTACCAATGGGACTGATATGCTCATTTATAAAACAGATAGTTTAGGCAATCTGCAATGGTATAAAAATATTGGTTTACAAAATAGTATAGAGGGGGCTAAATCCATAACCGGTTGCAGAGCTTTCAATGAATATTTATTAGCTGGATATCAGAATAGATATGATACCTCTGGTTATAATTTTTACGCAGTAAAAACAAATGCAAATGGCGATACTTTATGGTCCAGAATTTACGGAGGTTCCGATTGGGATATGGCCTATTCTGCGGATACATTGCAAGATAGCACATATGTAATCGCAGGAGAAACCTTTAGTTTTGGCAATGGCAACCTGGATATGTATGTTATCCGAATCAATAAAAATGGAGATACATTATGGACCCGAACCTTTGGGGGCACCGATGACGATTATGCCAGATATGTATTTACCGATCGACATAATAACATAATGGTCATTGGAACTACCCATAGTTTCGGTAGTGGTGGAAGTGATGTTTATTTGGTTTATTTAAATGCAATGGGTGATACCATTTGGACTAAAGCATATGGAACATTAGAAGATGAATTTGGTTATAGTGGGGATATGTACATTGATAATTCAAATAAAATGTCCTTTGGTTTGGCATATACTCAATTTAACCCTGTTTCAAATGCTCAGGAATCAAGAATATGCAGATTAGATTCTGTTTCCGGGGTCCTATTTTATGACTATAGCTTGTATTTTGGTCAACCGGAAATTCTAGATCATATGCGAATGAGGCGCGATGGTAATGGAAGATTTTATTATACCGGAGATTTACGTTATTTAACCGATGGCCCTACGGATGTTAATTTACATCGAACTACTTATGGTATGGGTTTTAGTGCAACTACTTACATTTTACCTTTGCTCGAATTTGAATATCCAATGGATGTTAGAAAATGTTACGACAACGGTTTGGTAGTAACAGGATCAACCACCAGTTATGGTCCAGGACCAACCAGCACTTTCATTTTAAAAACCGATACTATACTTGTTGTACCGCTTACACCAGTGGTTTCTGCGGAAAATTATGATTTGGTAGATTTTAATGTATTTCCAAATCCTGTAGTCAATAATTTAATCAGTATTAATACTGGCCAGCCGATTGAAGAAATTCGTTTGATTGATTTAAATGGCAAGGTTATTCAAGTAATAAATGGTCAGGACTTTACAAGTCAAACCGTTGTTATAAATGAATTTACCACCGGGTTGTATATTATTGAGGTGATAACCAATGAAGGAGCGGGTCGAAAAAAGCTCTTCATTCAAAACTAATTACCAAAATCTTTTTCCGTATTTCGCATAATCGTAATCAGGCATACTTAACATGGCATTCCATTGCTCTTCGGTAAGTTTATTCCGTCTTTCGTTATTAAGAAAAACTACCTTATATGCCTGCCAGGTCATGCTATCATAATGTATCCAGCAAATGCGGGCTTGCCTTGTTTGAAATAAATTTACATAAACAAGAAAACCCATGATGGCAATGGTAAAAATGAGGATAGGTTTTGACTTGTCCCAAAGGAACTGAATAAATAAGCCAATCCAAATGGCCATTAAACCATATGAATCGATCATTGGGCGCATCCCAAAACTTCCGCCATACCACCAACACCACCAGCAGGAAATGACATAAACATTGATGCAAAAGAAAACCAATAAAGCCCAAAAAACGGGTTTGTTTTTTTTATAAAGAATGATCATTCCTGGAATGATGAAGATCATCATGGGTGTATAGATAAACAATCCTTTTCTAAAACTAAAAAGGATTTGCAGTATGGCAGGTTTTGACCATAAAAAATTTTCGTGACGATAAGAATAATAAAACCATTGGCCTGTATAATGGTGCCAATAAACCATCTGTGGGATAAAAGCGAGGAATACACAAAGTCCTATTAATATCCAATATTTCCAATGGGTCATAATAAAATTAAATTTCTCTGACCAACTTTTATTTTCTGTTAACCAAATGGTAAAAGGAATAAGGGCCAAAATGATATTTACAGGCCGAATAAGGGTAACCAAAGCCAAAAATATACCCATTCCTGCGGCATATCGTAATTTTTGTTGTTTAATGAATTGAAAGGAATAATAAAAGAAGGCTATTACAAATGCAAAACTGGTGGCATGTGACATAAGTGGTTCAACCCTTACATAATAATACAGATTAGTTCCAAAAAACAGAATTCCCAGAACAATCATCACGACCCAATCGTTACACCAATTTTTTAAAACTTTCCTCAAATAAAACAACCCAATGAAACAATATATAAAGCCTAGATAATATAATAGTTTTTGATAAATATAGTTTCTTCCGAAATCATGACTCACCCCTTTAAACTCCGTATAAACATAACCAACAGTAATTGCCGGCAGGTAGGTTACAGCCATGCCCATGGAGTATTTAATGACCGGTTTTTGGTCTCTGGGAATATAAGGTTCCATCCCAAAAAGATGAACCGCTATATACTCATGATAGAACATGGCATCGCTTGTGGTAACTACATGAGTTTTATTCCGTTCTCTAAACTTTATTTCGGAGTAAATCAGAAAAAAAACTCCTATACATAAGAGAAAAATCATGGACGGTCCCAATTGTTTTATCTTGCTCATTTAGTATATATCTTTATAAGCAATTTCACGATAAGCCGTACATTTTAGATCAAAGTAATTTTTATTCAGAAACTCTTCGGGATAAAACATGTACCAGGGCACCCAAAGAAATACACAGGGCCAATACTTTAAACCTTCATCTAAGGCTAAATCATGTTTAACAAAAATGACGGTTCGGCTATTTTCTTTTCCTTCTATGGAGGTAAGCAGTAAGGTTTCTACACCTGATCCCCAAGAATTTACAGGAGTTTTTTTCCCTTCAGGGATCCTTACATAAAATTTTTGTTCCGGATATTGTTGAGACTCGTTCAAAACACTTTCGTAATATGAAAGCCTTTTTGTATGCACCAATTTTACCTGATATGATAAATCTATAAATGAAAAGGTAAGAATTGCCATTAATCCAATAATCACGATGTAATTTCGCTTTTGTTCTTTCAAATACTCTACAAATGGAATGACCACCATAAATACGATAGGAATGAGTCTACTTTCGAGGGCAAATGGAGAATCCCCTTTGTAAAAAGCTAAACAAGCAATAATAAAATAGAAAAATATAAACCCAACGATAAATGCCAATACCAATAATTGTTTCTTTCGATAAGTCCAGAATCCAATAAACAACAATAAGATCGCACCAATAAAATATATTTTAAAAAAACTTATAGTTAAGAATTCCCACAAGGGGAGATGCATGATATGAGGTAATAACTTATCGGCAATTTTAATACCTGCGAAGAAATTTTCTTCATGGGTATGGCTTGGAAAAATAAATTTATAGATATAAGGAAGTATGGAAATAAGCGCCACAATATATATATATGGCTGTTTATAGGCTTTTTTATAAAAATAAGTAAATCCTATGGCAAAGCTAATGGTAAATAAGGTGATGGGATGGATAAAATAATTAATCGAAAAAATGAGGATGATTAAGAAATAGAATAGCACAATAAAAAGGGGGCCCTTCTTTTTCCAGATGTCATAGTAATTTAACAGGGCATAAAATAAAACGCTGTAAGCTACTCCTAACCATGCCTCGGAAATACTATGTCCAAATGCTAACCTTATAAATAAGGGAGCCCATGCTATGGCTAGTCCTGCTGCTACATTTTTAAAGTTATATACCGAAATAACAAAACACAAATAAAAGATGGCAATAAATGATAATGAATAAGCAATGACAATAGTTTTTAAAGAAAGGCCTAATTTAATGGCTATTAACGGAATGGTTTGGTTAATAGCCATACTATATCTTTTTACAAAAATTTTATAGCCACCCTCATTGATCATTTCAAACAATTGCTGTCCGGGATCAACAAAAAACACTCGTTCTTTATAGAAAATAACGGCTAGTAAGGCCGTTATTAATAATGATAGATGACCAAGAATGATTAGGTATTTTTTCATGCTTTGGATGGATAGGC
>JBEIQI010000162.1:0-6967 GCA_040376605.1 Flavobacteriales bacterium
GCGGGAAAAGTTCTAAAATAAGTTTATCTGTTTCATAAATATCATTGGGATCTCCGCTTAAGGCAGCCCATCTAAAGGGGCCTTTCCCTTCACAAAACAAGGGACGAATGAATGCTGGAACAAATCCCGGAAAATCGAAAGCATTTTTTACTCCCCTTTTATCTTTGGCCTGTCCACGTAGGTTATTTCCATAATCAAAAGTAATGCTTCCTCTTTTTTGTAACTCAAGCATTAAGTTTACATGTTTAGCCATGGTATCCAAAGATCTGTTGATATAATCTTCCGGATTATCTTCTCTAAGAATCTTTGCTTCTTCCACAGATAACCCTTCTGGAAAATAACCTATAAGGGGATCATGTGCTGAGGTTTGATCGGTAAGGGTATCAGGTACAATATTTCGATCAATCATTCTTTGTAATAAATCAACCGCATTACAAATAACTCCTATGGAAATGTTTTGTTTATTCGCCTTGGCTTCTAACGCCCGATCAATGGCGACGTCAATATCATTATATTTTTCGTCGAGATATTTAGTTTCAATTCTTTTGTCTATTCTCCACTCCTCCATTTCTGCTGCCAAACAAACACCTTCATTCATAGTAATGGCTAATGGCTGGGCCCCACCCATTCCTCCAAGGCCTGCAGTTACATTAAAGGTGCCTGCCAATGTTCCACCAAAATGCTGACGAGCACATTCTGCATAAGTTTCATAAGTACCCTGAACAATACCTTGTGAACCGATGTAAATCCATGAACCAGCAGTCATCTGGCCATACATCATTAAACCTTTTTTTTCCAATTCAGTAAAATGCTCCCAGTTGGCCCAATTAGGTACCAACATTGAATTACTAATAAGTACCCTAGGGGCATCTTTATGGGTAGGCAAAACGGCAACCGGCTTACCCGATTGAATTAGCAGGGTTTGATCATTTTCTAAATTTTTTAAAGCAGTTACTATTTTGTGAAAAGCTTCTATATTTCGGGCGGCCTTTCCTCTTCCTCCATAAACAATTAAATCCTCTGGTCTTTCTGCTACTTCGGGATCGAGGTTATTATGCAACATTCTCAGTGCAGCCTCTTGAACCCACCCTTTACAATTTAGTTGAGAACCTGTAGGTGTTTTATGTTTTGACATGTCCAGTTTTTCTGAAAGCGTATTCATGATATTCTTTTATAAGGTCAAAGGTATAAAATTGGGACTGGGAATCCTCCAACATAAGTAAACTCATACATAAAAAATAATTGAGGTGGTTGCCGATTATAATTTACACCTAGCAGCCCGGGGTGCAGTGATACCCCGCAGCAGCAGGCCTAACCTGCTGCGAGGAGTAAAGCAAAACACCGGAAAAGCCGCCCAAAAAAAATGCCTCACATTTCTGTGAGGCATTTCAATTCAAAAAATGAAATTATTATTGACCAAGCGTCATCTCAACACGACGGTTACGTTGACGACCCTCTTCGGTACTATTATCTGCAATTGGCTTATCAGGACCAAAATACTGTACTTGGAAACGTGTAGCACTTACTCCTTTTTTAACCAAGTAGTTTTTAACCGCATTTGCTCGGTTTTTAGATAAGGTAATATTGCTAGAACGTTTACCGGCATTATCAGTATGTCCTTCAATTAACAATTTATACTGTGGTTTTTCGATCAGTAATTTGGCTAAATCATCTAACGAGCTAAATGATGTTGAACGAATTGTTGATTTACCTGTATTGAATTCAAGGTTATCAAATGCACGCTTAATTACTTCTTGTTCCTTTTCATCAATTGGAGGACAACCAAAGTTTTCACGAACACCTGGTACTTTAATACATTTATCCTCTAGGTCAATAACACCATCACCATCGGTATCATTGTAAGGACAACCTTTATTTTCTACCGGACCTGGAGTTGTAGGACAAGCATCATCTAGATCACGGATTCCATCCTTATCAGTATCCGCATACGGACAACCTTTCAATTCTGCTAATCCTGGTTCTGTAGGACATGCATCTTCGTTATCGTAGATACCATCATTATCAGTATCAGGACAACCAAATTTTTCTTTTGGTCCAGGTAAAGTAGGACATTGGTCTAATTTATCAATTAAGCCGTCACCATCTGTATCAGGACAACCATTAAATTGCGCTAAACCTCTATCATCTGGACAATCATCTTCTCTGTCAATTACCCCGTCAAAGTCTCTATCCGGACATCCTTGTAATTCTTTGGTACCGGCGTCATCAGGACATTTATCATTTTTATCGATAATTTTATCACCATCACGATCAGGGCAACCATTAAATTCAGCTAAGCCAGGGTCTGTAGGACAATCGTCTTGAGAATCCTGAATTCCATCACGGTCAGTATCAGGACAACCTAAGAATTCCCAAACACCAGGCGTGTGTTTACATTTATCCTTTTTATCAGAAACCTTATCACCATCAGAATCCGCTGGTAACATATGGATAATAGGAACTTTTAATCCAGCATAAACATCAGCCGAGTTCCATTGCCCCTTAATTAAATTAGAGAAAATGCTTCCAGAACCAATAATTATTGGTCCAAGGCGAAGTCCTAACCCCCAGTTAAATCCAGCAGCTAGATTATATCCTAAAGGCATATAAGCTCCGAAAAATGGATTCTCGTAACGAACCGAAAATTGGAAACTTGTAGCATCATGAATTTTAGAATTATCAGTACTTCCAGTCATAAAGGCAATACGTGGCGTAAAATTCACATATAATCCTCTAACAGGTTGGTAATCTAATGTACCAATTAAGGACATTGGCAATTCCATACCATATTGGGTTTGGCCAGTCTGAGAAACATTAACTCCGGGCAAGGTAGCTAAGGTATCCGTAAATTGCTCAACACTTTGAAAAGGTGTAAAAACAGAGGTTGGAATATTTACAACATTCATATTGTAATCTACCGATCCAGGATATCTAGTATACCCAATTGAACCAATATCAACCAATGATAATCCTGCTCTTAATGTATAAGCATCTCTATCAGGCATCCAAAGACCTGTTTGCCCGTCCATATCATATTTATATTTATCACCTTTAGGTCTCCACTCATAAACTACTCCCAAATCACCACCAAAACCAACACCTTCAAATTTAAAAGGGTTAAATTGAGGATTATCCGGATTTAAATTTGCGGAGTGACCGTAATTTAGGTTTCCAGTTAAGGATGATAAGGTATCCACATTTACGGAATACCCCATATTCCTTCCAGTGATATACATTGACCCCATTCCTTGTAATAATTTTAGGGTACCTCCTACTTTTAAGAAATGTTTGTCCTTATCCAATACTACCCTACCATATGTTATTCCGTATTCAGCCCAAATATTTACACCAATTTGCATGAAACTTTCATTAAATGGTTGTAGAAATTCAGAAGCCGGTACATCTTTAAACATCCATCCTACATACTTGTTATCCAAATCGTCTGCATTCACAAATGCTCTAACATTTGATGTAAAAGCGATACCATTGGGTCTTACTCCATTTTTTTTCTTACCAAAACTAAACATAAACGAAGGGCCTTGTACCCTAAGATTTACTAAGGCATTGTAATTAGCCTTTGAAAAGTCTTTAATAATATAAACCGAATCTCCTCCATTCTCTAATTTAGTAGGATCAAAAATCGCTTGTTGATCAATTTTTACAAAATCGTTGGCCACAAAAGCATTTCCCATAACCAGGTTGATGTCCACTATGTACCTAGAATCAACTACATTCGCAGGATTTACATGTAATGAATTAATACCGGCCCAGCTGCCTACACTGTAACCATTAAAATCCTGGGCAATTGCCGAAGAAGCACTAAATCCGGCTACTATAGCCAGTGACCGCAACAAATTGTAAGTTTTCCTCATAGTGTAAATGTTAAAAAGTCTGGTAAAGATAATTAGAACTAATAAGAATGAACAATTTTTTTTACTTTTTTCTTAAACTAACCCTCTAGTTATTAGGAAGTAGCATTAGCTCTGATGCGAACTTAATCGTATTTAGTTGAGTTCCAAGATGCAAATCCACCTTAACAGAATACCGATTATTTGGTCTAACTATAGCATTGTAAGCAATTAAGCAGCCCTTTTCTAATTTTCTCTTAATGAAATAATTTGAAGGATAATCGGGAGCAAACCGCAACATCGCTTCAGTAGAATTGGTAATAAAAAGCTGTCCATTGAAAATAGTACCAAACAATTTTCCGTTAGCTTGATTGAAAGGCATAACCGGCAAAACCCGGCACAACAGGTCCTGATTAAAAACGGTGATTTGCTTAATTTTATCATCCGCCATTTCAATTGATTGAGAAGAAGTATCGGATTTAATAGTATTAAACAAATGCATTGAAACTGGACTTTCGGTAACAAGCAATTGGGCATTTGCTAAGGATGTGTCTGTAAATGAGTAATAAACAAAATTACATGGCATAGCCTTTCCCGTAGAATCCTTAAACGAAAAGCTATGGTATACATTTATAAATTCAGACGTATCAGAGTCAATAGTATAAATTTGGTTGACATCTTCCCTTTCACCCAATAAGTTTGGAAATTGTCTTAAACTATCAAGAATTAACGTTCCAGTAATTTTGAACATTTTGTCTGATAAATCAATATCAAAAGAAAATGAAGATGCCAGGCTATCAATCCAATTATGTAGAATATAGTTTTGAGGATCAAAATGATTTAAAACGACTTTACTAGAGCTAGCTTTACCCCAACCTGAAATTTTATGTGAGGTTTGGCTATGCCAATCAGCAATTTCAATATCCATTAACGTTTGCGGATGCCCCATCATTGAATTAATTAAAAATTGCTCATCCCCTGATATTCCAAAAACATTTTGCTTAACAAAATAAAAGTAGGGTTTACCACTGGACGTTTTAAAGGATTTGTAGCCTTTATCAAATCGTTCTATTTTTCTTGAAGCTCCAGAATTTGCAATAAATTGATCAATAAAATGCTCATTAGTTTTAGCATTTATGTCAACAAGAATTAGGGTATTCATTAATGAATCAATACAAATAAATGAGGTATTATTGGCTAGAACATCAGCCGTTTTGTAATTTTTAGATGTAAGTGAATCAATTTGATTCCAATAGGTAGTTAATTCTGAAAAGTTAAAACAATCATTTACAGCAGGGTTGCTAAAAAAGGTATTGGCCGTTTTTGAAGAATTCCTAAGACGTAAAATAAATTCAGTTTGTGGCGGAATAAAGCTTAAAATGGCCTCATCTTTTTTATTGGGTAATTTATTAAAGTTTAATAAGGCAATTAAACCTATCAATAAAAAAAATAATGCGGCGATAAGACCAACTAGTATTCTTTTAGTCACCTAATCCAATTAATTTTTGAGAAACTTTGCTGTTTTAACTGTGCCATTGCTCCTTAGCCTCAAAAGATAAGTACCAGTGGCAAGTTGACTGCATGGGATGACAATATTATGTAGTCCATTTACCATTGGACCAATCGTATTGCTATAAATCATTCTTCCATTCATATCCAGGACTTCCACATTAACCAATCCCTCTTTTTGGATAAAAAGCTGACAATACAACAGATTATCTGCAGGGTTTGGATATACACTCATCATTTGCAAATTTCCTAAATCCAGCGAGGTTGAAGCGATTCCAAATGGTCGTGGCATCAAAGGAGCTTGCTCATGAACAACATCCGGACGCGGAATTGCCGGACCTGCAGCTTGCCTTAAATACCTTTCATTGTCATTTACATACCAACTTTCGCCGTTAGTATATCCTCCGTCAGATGCATCGACGGTATTTACAAAGAACCAATCCGTTTGTGTTCTTGTTTGGTTAATGTCCAATATGGTAAATCCCTTTTTGGTAAGGTCGGTATATTTAATGTGATTATTTAGGGATTGAATTAAAGCCACCGGAATAGGAATAGGCAATCCTGGTGATGTAACGCTTGTAGTAACAAATTCAACAAAAGCGGAACCCGTTCCATCCGGATTGTACGAAGATGTTGGTACATCGTTAGCCCAACTGGTATGAATATCACCTGTTAAAGCTACCACATCAGTTATATTACTATCCAAAACATAATTAATCAATTCTAGTCTATCCGCAGCATACCCGTCCCATTGATCAGCATTTACCGGAGTGCCAAAAATCTCAAGTGGAGCCACCATTACCTGTTGACCCATTACTTTCCATTGTTTGTTTGAACCGGACAAATTTTGTTTCAACCATGTAAACTGATCATCTCCCAAAATAGTTCGGGCAGTATCATTTACGGCTGAACTTGATGCAGATACTTGTTCATCTCTTCCATGAATTCGTGTATCCAACATGATAAAATCAACCAAATCACCGTAAGGAATAACCCTATAAATAATTGAATCATTTCCGGCACTTTGGGCTCGAATAGGAACCCATTCAAAATATGCCTGTCGTGAAAAAATCTTTCTATTTGCCCAAAGTCCTTCACTACCTTCGGTGTGATTTTCTGCGCCATCCTTATAGGCATCATTGGCGGATTCGTGATCGTCCCAAACATTAAAAAATGGGAACTGCTGATGTAATCTCATTAAATCTTCATCCAGTCGATATACAGAATATCTGGTTCTATAATCACTTAACAACGTGATTTCATTGGCTGGTTCGAATATTCTATTGGATGTTGCGTTGAATGCATAACCATCATGTTCATATTCATAAATGTAATCACCTAAATGAATAATTGCGTCCACATCATTTCTGGAATTAATTACTTTATAAGCATTAAAGTATCCGGCCTCATAGTTTGCGCATGATACCACAGCAAATCTGAGACTATCAACCGAGCCAACAGGAGCTGTTTTGGTTCTGCCACGCAAGGAGTTAAATCCATTATGCGTAAATTCATAAAAGTAAAATGTATTAGGATTTAAGCCGGTAACATCAATTTTAATGGTATAATCCATTGTTTGGTCAGTTGTGTAAGTGCCACTTTGCACAATA
>JBEIQI010000171.1:0-6753 GCA_040376605.1 Flavobacteriales bacterium
ATTAAACCTTTCATGCCCCCGTATCTTTATCACATCAAGCCAATCTACCAAGATGGCTTTGGGTAAGAAGAAAACGTTCTTTATATATTTAATTGTTAAGTGGTAAATTGGCAAAAAATTGCCGTAGGTTAATTACAATGGCTCTGAATTTCAGAGCCATTTTTTTTGGAACTAACTTAAATGATGTCCACTCATCCGCCGATATTAAGAAGGTATAACGCTTTAAATAGCCCAAATTCAATTGGGTAGGGCTTATATACCAGCGCCTGGCGATTATATAAAAACCAGAGAGGATAGGGTTAGTTATTTAAATGAGGGAATAATTGGTAAAAAATGCAGGTATTAGAAACAAAACCAATGGTTTAATGTTAATCTTTTACGATATTTGCAAGAATCGATGTCTTTTAAGAATAAATATGCTTTGCTGAAGAGCTATGTAGATGAGGAGCTGAATAAGCTCAAACATATACATAGTGACAATCCTAAGTTGTACGAACCACTCAGTTATATGATTGAGCTGGGAGGTAAACGATTGAGGCCGGCATTAACCCTGGCATCCTGTGAGGCATTCGGAGGAAGAGCCGAGCATGCTATTAGTCCTGCGATGGGTATTGAGGTTTTTCATAACTTCTCATTAATTCATGATGATATCATGGACAATGCTCCATTGCGAAGAGGAATGCCCACGGTTCATGAAAAATGGGGTGTAAACATGGGCATTTTGAGTGGGGATTTGTTACTAATTAAATCATATGATTTAATTAGTGCTGTTGACCCTGCTGTATTGCCCAAGGTTTTCAAAATATTTAATCAAACTGCCATTCTGGTTTGCGAAGGTCAGCAAAAGGATATGGATTTTGAAAGTACCGAAGTGGTTACTGAAGAGGAATATCTGCAAATGATATTACTTAAAACCGGAGTATTATTAGGAGCTGCCTTGCAAATTGGAGCTCTGTCCGGTGGTGCATCAGAGTTGGATGCAAAAAGTATGTATGATTTTGGTTGTGAAATAGGGGTGGCTTTTCAAATTAAGGACGATTGGTTAGATAGCTTTGGAATTGAGGAACAAGTGGGAAAAAGAATTGGCGGAGACATTGTGGAAGGCAAAAAAACCATGCTAATGATTAAGGCGAAGGAATTAGCCAATGAATTACAATCTCAAAAAATCTTTAAGTTATATTCGAATGGCGCAACCGAAGAACAAAGAATTAACGGAGTGCTACAGGTGTATAATGAATTAAATATAAAAGATCTTTGTAAAGCGGAAATATATAAACATTACCAAGTGGCTTTACTCAAGCTAGAATCGGTAAATATGACTCCTGAATACAAGGAGTTCTTTAAAGAATTTGCAGAATATTTAATTGATAGAGATTTCTAAATCTTGTTGAACATTCATTAAGGGAAAATTCAAAGTAAATTTATTCCCGTTGCCGGTAACAATATTAAAAGTCCCTTTTAAATCTTCAACAAAATGCTCAGCAAGGCGCAGTTCCAATAAGCTTCCGTTAATTTGATCCTCCGTTATCTCTTTGCCGTTATCTCTATAAGCAAGTACACAATTGTTTCCAGAAGTATGCAGTGTTAAGGTTATTTTGCCTACAGGATTTGTTTTAAATGACTGCTCGTATGAAATTTGAATCAATTGATTGATAATAAGGCCCAGTGTCATTGCTTGTGAAATGTGCATGTTAACTTTGTTCACCTTAATATCCAATTCAATATTTTGCATGGTTGGATATAAGTTCTGCATATATCCGAAAATCTTATAAATCTTTTTTTCCAGATTTATTTTTGTGTAGTCTTTAGCGTTCAATAAAATATCGTGTACCCCGGAAATGTTTAACAGGTTATTTTTTACTTCCAGAAATAAGTCGCGATGGTAATCATCTTTACATAATTTTTCATCAACCGCCAGCACAGAGTTCATTACACCAAATATATATTTTGCTCTATTGTTGGTTTCATTGAGTAACTCTTCTTTTTCTTTTATGAATCGCATTTGTTTTCGAAGCAGTTTTGATTTTTCGTATCCTTCAATAAGCAATGAAATGATTTGTGAAATTAATACTCCGAATTTAATTTCAAACACATTCCATTTCCTCATTGATTCGGTTTGTTCAAAACAAATAACACCAATCATTTTGCCATTGGAACGTAAAGGAATATCCAACATGGAAGTAATACCATTGGGAACCAAATAAGAGTCAATCAATTCCGAAGTTTGCGGATCATGCAATACATCATCTGTTGCAATCACCTCTTCCGTTTGAAGCATTTTAAAATATTTGGGAAGTTGGGCTTCTGTTAAAACATTCCCTTTGGACTTATTAATATGTACTTCATTATTTTGGATGGTATAACTTCCGATACATTCAATTTTGGAAATATTCTCATCACTGAGCCAAACGTTAACACGGCTCACAGCCACGGCTTCTAAACTTCGGGCAAGCACTTCGCTTAATGCTTCATCCATCGATCCCTTTCTTACAGCGCTTGACTTACTGAGAGACTCAATAATTTTTATCTTTTGAGAAATCTCTTTTCTAAATTCATATCTATAGGTAAGATCAGTAATAAATAAGGCTACCTCACCTGTTTTTTCTGACATGTGAATGATTCGAACCGTTGAATAAAATTCTGACCCATCTTTTTTCTTCAGGATTACATCTTCAACCAAACCATTATTTCCTGATTTAAGGATTTTACCGCTTACATCAAAATAGTTATTTTTTGAAATGACATCTACAATGTTTTTGGTGGGGAATTCTGTTTCTGAAAAACCAAAAGCAATTTGTGCTGTTTTATTTCCCAAAAATATGGAACCATCAGCATTAAGAGCAATAATTAACTCTTTTGTATAATCTAATAGCTGCATGTAAGTCTTGTTGGTTAGAGTAAATTTAGCAATTCTTAGGCAATTTTCATAATAGTTTACTATTCTTTTTTGATTAATTGATTTAGGGCGTTTTCGGCCGTGGAGAATTGAAATTTAAAACCAGTTCCCAACAGTTTTTGATTCGAAATTTTATTGCCTTTTAATACAATTTGGGCTTGTTCTCCTAAAATTAATTTTAAAAAAAATGAGGGGGCTGGAATCGGCCAAATGAGCCTTTTTAAAGCCTGCCCAATAAGTTGGGTGAGTTGTTTATTGGTTACTGGATTGGGAGCAACTGCATTGTAGACCCCTGTAAAAGATGGATCGCTTATACCATTCATGAAAATGGATATTAAATCCTCGACATGTATCCAAGGTACAATTTGTTTTCCGCTACCCAAGCTAGTTCCTGCAAACATTTTTATCGGCTTCGACATGGTTGGTAATGCCCCTCCCTTATCGGATAATACAACACCAATTCTTAATATGAGTTTAATATTGGTTTCATCTAAGGCTTTTGTAGCTGCCTCCCATTGATTTGTAAGTTCTGCTAAAAAATCATTTCCGGGTTGATCTGTTTCTTTAAATTCAACATCTACATCAGAAAATCCATAATACCCAATTGCACTGGCTTGAATAAATTTTTTGATAGGGAAATGATTAGTGAGTATCGAGGAAATGAGCAGTTGTGTTGACATTATTCGGCTCTCTAAAAGCTCTTTTTTTCTTCGTTCTGTCCATCTGCCTTCACCAACATTTGCCCCTGCCAAATTGATGACATAATCGGTGCCTTCAAACGCATCCAAATCGATGTTTGATTTGCTAGGATCCCAAACATAGGTTTTTAAATTGGGCAAATCCTTCTTTGTTCTACCCAACAGTTTTACACTATAACCCCTTTCAAACAAGGCCTCACATAGGCCTTGGCCAATAAGTCCTGTACCTCCCGCAATTAATACTGTTTCTGACATATCAATAATTAGCTTACATTTAAGGAACAAAAAAAAATGCATTATGTTGTCTAAGTTACCCGAATTATGGGAAAAGGAAATTATAAACATCGAAAAGCCTGTTGATTGGGTTCAAGAAACAAGTGATCAACTCATTAAGGATTTTACCATGTTGGATATTCCGTTGGAATTTAAACCTTTGGCAAATCAGCCATATATTGAATTATTTAATCAGGCAAAGGAAAAAATCGGAGAGTTATTTGAAAAGGATTACCACGGTTTTTTGAATTTATTGTATAGGGTAGACCTAAGTGAAGAGGATTTACATAGGGTAGTTACCCATTCAGTGCCTCCACAACTTTATGACGATATCACTGAGCTGTTGTTAAAACGAGAATTTATGAAGGTTGTGTTGAGGCATCGATATAGTTAATAACTAACCGCGGCTTTTGTTAATTTTGAGAATTATTAAACATCATTGAAGTACAACCTTACATTTGGGATTTTATGCTTAACTACCTGGCTAGCAGGCTGGCTATTGAGCACCTTTAAAAAGGATGATGTTTATTTCGAAAAACAAACTACCAAAATTGAATCGTCCTTAAAGCAAAAGGAAGATTATACAAAATCAATTCTTCCTAAAATTGCTGATGATATAAGGAAGTATCCGAAGGAAAATGCATTTCAAGTTTTCGGAAAATACCAGGAGCAATTTGAGGTCCAACCGGATATTCATGTATATGGTTATAGTAATGATTCTCTCATTTTTTGGACATCGGGTAGTGTTTTAGTGCCATTCTTAACATTTGATGAGGATTTTGTTCAGCCGGTGGCTAAAATGAAAAATGGTTGGTATCGGTTCATTAAATTCCAGAAAGATAGTTTAGAGATGTTGGGTTTAATTCTTTTAAAAAACGAATTTGCTATCAACAACCAATACCTGAATAAAGAATTTAATGCATCATTTGATGTAAAGGAATCTGCCAATATTTATACCGATTCCCTGCAAGGAGCTAATAGGGTTTACGATGCAAATCATAAATATTTGTTCTCCATTGATTATAAAAAGAAAGATAGGAATACCATTATTTACGAAACCACTGCTTCGGTATTCTATTTTTTATCTATTTTATTTGGTTTAATTTTTTTCTACTCTTTAAAAGGATATAAATTTTTTAAGAAACATAAAAATCTTTATGTTTTTATATTGATTACATCCATCGTTGGTTTAAGGTTTTTGTTATTAAACTTTCAATTCCCGTCATTGCTCTACCAGCAACCTGCATTTAGTCCTGAATTGTTTGCATCCTCCAAATGGTTACCAAGTTTAGGGGATTTTATTTTACATGCAGCGGGATTAACATTTATCATTTTTGGTATTGCGCTTACCTATCAATCGCGAAGAATAAGTGCTCATCCCAAATCGTTAAAAAAATATTTTTATTTAACTCTCATTTCTATTATTAGCGCTTTAAGCGGTCTTGGAGTAACTTTTCTATTCGAGAAATTAGTTTTAGATTCAAACATATCCTTCGATTTAGCCAATTTATTAGTATTGGATTTATATAGCTTTCTTGGCTTTTCATTAATTACTTTCCTCTTATTAAACTATCTGGTTATTATTTATGCACTTTGCCGGCAATTAGTGAGGTGCAGGGTTATTGGGTTCTATGAGTCGATTGCTTTTTTTACTTTGGCTTATGGCCTTTTTGCATTGATTATTTATAAGCAGGGGGTAATGAATGTTATTCCACCGGCAATCTTGTATCTACTGAATATTGCCGTACTTAATATTAATTACAAAAGAAAGCATGTTTTCAACTTTTACATTTTTGCTCCTATCATTTTTCTCTTTACAATTTTTAGCACCTATACTCTTTTTACCTTAAATCAAACCAAGGAGAAATCAAATCGACAAAATTTAGCTTTTAAATTATCTGATGAACAGGATTATATAACGGAATATTTATTTACCGAAACAGTTGAAGAGTTAAAAAATGATCAAATTGTTCAGCAACTATTGTTTGATGGAGGAGTTGTAGTAGATAATGAAGTTAGGTATCCCAATGAGTTATTTGATAGAATTGCTAAAAAATACTTTGGAGGTTATTATACAAAATACTCCCTTGTAATTACTCCCTTTGGTCAAGAAGATTTTCAAAATTTAGGCAATCCGGATAAGGCTGATCCGCAATTAAAGTATTATCAGAATTCTATTGAATTTAATGGTAAAAATACCTCTTCACCTGATTTATATTTTATTGACAATAATTATGGCAAGGTTAATTATATCGGCAAGATTGAATTTGTTAAGCAAAATCCTGACATGTCGATACAGAGGAAGGTGCTATACATCGAATTTATATCAAAGATAGTTACCCAAGTAACAGGGTTTCCGCAATTATTATTAGATGATAAGATTACTAAGCCGGTTGATTTAAGTGGTTATTCTTACGCTATTTATAAAGGGAATAAATTAACCGTTTTCGGGGGTGATTTTATTTATCCACTTAATTCGCAGGAAATAATTACTCCAAACAATGATGTGGAGTTTAAGACCAAGGATTCTTTTAACCATTTGGCCTATCGAACACCAAATGGGAAAATAATTATTGTAAGTAAAAGAAATTCCTCCTTACAGGAGTTCTTCAGCCCATTTGCCTACATGCTCATTTATTTTTCAGCCATTTTATTCTTCTATATTTTATATCGATTTGTAGTTTTAAGAGATAAAAATAGTTTTCAAATCAATTTTAAAACAAGGATTCAGGTTTCTTTATTATTTATTCTTTTGGTTTCACTATTAGTGGTTGGTATTGGAATTAATAACTATGTAATCACTCAATTTAACAAGAAGAATAAGCTGAATTTGCAAGAGAAGTCCAATTCTATTTTATTGGAGTTTAAATCACGCATCGAGGGAAT
>JBEIQI010000305.1:0-3192 GCA_040376605.1 Flavobacteriales bacterium
CGGAAGTAAAAGAACCTTTGGCAAAAAGGTGATTGTTAACTAAGTAATTGGTTTGTTTCCAATACCTGTAACACCCTTTCAGGAGTTAGTTGAATCATACAGGCAAAATCTTTTCTGGAACATTCTCCTTTTCCATAAACCGTGCAAGGTCGGCAAGGCAATTCGGTAAATGAGATTTTTACCGAAAAAGCTTCGGATTGACCCCAGGCCCCAAAACCGGCTATAGGATCGGTAGCCCCCCAAATGGATATCACCTTGGTTCCCACCAACGAGGCCATATGCATATTGGCCGAATCCATAGCTATCATAAAGTTTAATTGAGACATGATGGCGAGTTCTTGCTGTAAGGAGGTTTTTCCAGCCAGGTTAATGGTGTTCTTTACCTCAGCAGTTATTTGATTTAACTGAGCAGCTTCGTTTTTATCTCCGAAGAGATAAAAGCTTGCATCCACCTTTTGGGAGATTAATTTCATCAGCTCCACCATGTTTTGTTCAGGCCATACTTTTAGAGAGTGTTTGGCAAGCGGTGCAATGCCTATCTTTAGTTTTGTAGAAATATTTAAATAGGATTCGGCCATTATTTTTTGCTCATTAGCAACGAGAATAGATGTCTTATTACTGGGAACTAACGGAAACCCAGCATTAGAAAAGGCCTCTGCATAGCGCAATACAGTATGTTGAAGAGGTTGCTTGTCGATTGATTTGACAAGTGCTTTCTTTTCCTTTCGACCTTTATTGATAACGGAGACTGGAATTCCTTTTGCATTAAAAAAGGATCTTAAAACCTTGGATCTCACCACATCGTGGAGATCGATTACATAATCAATGGGGCCTGTGGCCAATATATCCTGATAAAGTCGATGGATTCCAAAAACACCTTTATGACGCTTTAAATAATTCGGGCTAAATAGCTCCACCTTTGCCATTGATTCGAAAAATGGATGAAAGGAAGACCTAGTCAGTAAAAGCACCTCCACTTCCGGATATTGTAATTGCAGAGCCTCCATCACCGGAGCTACCATGGCAACATCTCCCATGGCCGAATTCCTGATGACCAATATCCTCATATCAATATTTCTCGTATGATTTCTCCTCAGATAATTGAGAACCCGTGGTTAGATTAATTTGACGTTTAATTTCAAATCTTTCGTCGTTCTTTTTATATACTGCACGAGCCAATTCAATAAATTCCTTACCGAAATTTTTATTTTTCTCTAACTCCCGAATACTGTTCTCAATATCCCAAAGTTCTCTATTTACTGCATATAATGACTTTAATAAGGGGGCGTCCAAATCCATGATGCCAGTGGATGCAGCAAGTAAAATCTCCCATTCTTTCTTTAAATTGATGAGTTTAGATTCATCCTTAATTTCTTCCAGCTTAATTTGAATGATGGTAAGTTTATCAATAATTTCTCCATTGGATACCTCAATCTTCATTTTTACCTTTCTGATTATTGGATCAAAAATAGCAGGTTTTTAGCCATTTACAACCCTATTAATGCTTGCTAAACCCTCTATTTGAATAATTATTGTATTTTTCCTCTTATAAATACAAGTTGAAATCAACTATGAAAATTGATTTTATCGCTTTATCGGTCCCTATTTTTTTCCTCTTGATTTTCGTAGAAATCATTTACGGAAATTATAAGAAAGAAACCTATTATCGATTAAATGATACCCTCACCAACCTCAGTTGTGGTATTGGACAAACTGTGCTGGGTTTATGGCTCAAGTTTTATTTTATTTTTTTAATGGTTTATTTCTATCAGTTTAGGTTATTTACCCTTCCGAATACCTGGTACTTCGGCATTTTACTTTTTCTAGGAGTGGATCTTTGTTATTATTGGTTCCATCGTTTAAGTCATGAAATCAACGCTATTTGGGCAACTCACGTTGTTCATCACCAAAGTGAAGAGTATAACTTAAGTGTAGCCTTAAGACAATCGTGGTTTCAATCATTATTCTCAGCGGCGTTTTATATACCACTCCCCTTTTTGGGATTTCATCCTGCCATGATTGCAACCATTGTGGCGTTTAATACTTTGTATCAGTTTTGGATACATACCAAAGCGATTAAAAAAATGCCTAAAATATTCGAATTGATTTTTAATACCCCTTCGCATCATCGGGTTCATCATGGAACGAATCCCAAGTATATAGATAAAAACCATGCAGGCTCCCTTATTATTTGGGATAGGATTTTTGGGACTTTCCAAAAAGAAGAAGAGGATGTGGTGTATGGAATTACAACTCCTCTCCGTTCTTGGAATCCCATTTGGGCCAATATGCATTATTGGCGGGATATCGGAAAGATATCGATACAAAGCAGAAGAGTGATTGATAAGTTGTTTACTTTTATTAAAATGCCCGGTTGGCAGCCTAAAGAACTTGGAGGAAGACTATTAGCTCCGGAAGTTGATTATAGTTATCGAAAATACAATCCACCAGTTCAACGGTCACTTTCCATTTATTTAATTATTCAATATGTACTTATTGTAGGTGTAACTTCCTATTTTATGTTCTTTGGGAAACCCTTGGTAGATGATCAAACAAATACAGCATCTGTAATAAGAACGGTTTATATTGC
This sequence comes from Flavobacteriales bacterium, assembly GCA_040376605.1. Classification (GTDB taxonomy): domain Bacteria; phylum Bacteroidota; class Bacteroidia; order CAIKAF01; family CAIKAF01; genus JANWKQ01. The sequence continues at coordinate 2,591 of JBEIQI010000305.1, forward strand.
TATTTATATTATTCTGGCCATTACTTCGGTTGGACTATTGCTGGAAAATAAACCATTTTCGGTTATTGTAGAATATATAAGAATCTCTTTTCTTGCATCATTGGGCTGGTTTTTCTTGAATGAAAGTTATGGATTGTACGCATTAGGCATAAGTTTGGCTCTAGGTTTGGTATCTTTTATACATTTTACTATTTTAGTACTTACAAAACCGAAAAACCTGCCCGTTGAAACCTAAATTCCTCATTCCCTTTCTGGTTATTTATTGCCTTTTTTTGGGTTTTGAGGTATATGCTGAACATATCAATACAGTTTACCAACGGTTCGGACTTTTATCGGTGATGCAACCCTCCCTATTACCCCTTTTGATTATATATCTTATTTATAATGCTAAAGGTCAGTTTAGCGGATTTACGATTTGGGTGCTCGTTGGTTTAATATTCGATTGGTTGTCGGATATCGTATTAACCATTTATAAAGATGCCTTTAACATCCCAAGTGTAATGGGTTATTTTGCGGGTCATATTTGTTATACGATTGCTTTTGGATGGAGTATTAAAAAGAGTGGCTATAAAGTTTCATTATTGAATCGGTTTATTTTTAGC
>JBEIQI010000021.1:0-21512 GCA_040376605.1 Flavobacteriales bacterium
AGAGGCTCTTAAAACAAATGCTTTGTTCCAGGTTGGTTTCATTTAGGGGAGTTCTAACCCTTGAAATATTTTCTTTATTCAACAATTCCCAACCAATGCTCATTTTATCTAAATCCATTAAGTAAAAAAGATAAACATTTTTTAATAATTCAAACCCTACCAATACTCATTGGGGCTTGGTATTCGGAGTAATTAGAAATACTTTTGCAGCAAAATCAAACAGTAACGATGTCAGTTAGTTTAGTTTTGGGGTGGATAGCCCTTGTATTAGTATGGATATTTCTAAGTGTTCCAAAGGTCATTTGGTATTCTATTAAAAAGACCTTGAAATTGGTATGGTATATCATATATAATTTTGTCTTCTTTCCAAGATATTTTTTCCAGAAGAGATAGGGATTAAGGCCGCCTTGCCCAAAACACAAATCCATTTTTTCGATAGAGTTCTTGTAAATTTGGGTAGTTTGTTATTATATCTTTTGCCCTATTTACTTTGCAAACAAAATAAGCAGGTTTATCAATAGTCCCATGCAATAACCATTCTTTATTGAGACTTTGTATATTAGCCGGTTTCGGTTTATTTGAGTAAAATAAATGGGCATAACTTTTAAAATAGATTGTTTCTACATAACAATCTTCCTTTTTAATAGAATCGTAAAATTCGATGGCTGCTTTTTGAGAATAACCCTCCACTTTGGGTGCAATAATAACCATGGCAGTAAAGGCTGTTATAATGCATGACACAAATAAAACTATTGCACCTTGATGAACACGTTTCTTATTGAATAATAAGACAGATCCAATAATGCCAGATAAAAGTAGGATGCCTATAATAGGCTCCCAGCCTTGCCAAACCACGTTCGATTTAAAATTTTCTACCGCAAAACTATCTTTTATTAAATTCGATGAGATGATCTTGTCTTTATAACTGGCGATAAAGTATGGTGCTGTTAGCGCTATACTAATTAAAGAACCCAGAACGATAAGGACAATTTTCATCCAACTATTGATCACTATTTTTTGCTCATACATTTTATATAAGCTAATAGCTGAGAAATAAGTAAATGGCAAGTAGCAGAGTGATGAATAGTGCACGATCTTTGTTTGTACAATAGAGAATAAAATAAGTACAACCCAAAACAATATTTTCATCCAGAGCTTAAATGTTTTTTGTTCGGGTGTAAATTCATCTTTAGCAAACAACGACCTGAGTGCAAATATAGATGCAGGAAAACATCCTATCAATAATACAATGGCATGATAGTAAAAGGGCCCGCCATGCCCGGCATCTTTGGTGTTTAAAAGTCGTATTTGGTAAGTAATGAATTCCTGAATGATATGGAACCTGCCATTGGCAATTTCAATTAAAAACCAAATTCCACCTGCTGTTGCCGACATCATAAAAAATAGAACAATGCCACCCAAGGTTGGCCTTACCTTCATTTTTTTAACAATCATAAATACACCTAAACAAAGTAAATAAATGAGCATAGCCACAGGGCCTTTGGTCATCATGGCAAGCCCTATCATTAAGCCAGAGAGAACCATGTTTCGAGCTTTCTTCTCTTTGTAGTTAAAATGATCGATGGCAAAGGTGATACCTAAAAAAATGAATAGATTGAATAGTGGATCTATGATCCCAGATTTAAAATACAAAAAGGGCAAAAAGGAACCTACAAAGGCCAATACCCATAAAAGGCCAAAAGTATTGCCATGTAATTTTCTACCTATATTAAATATCACCAAAACATAGGCTATGCCAGTAAGTGCATTAGGTAATCGTGCTGAAAATTCATTGACTCCAAAAATGTTCATACAAATAGCTTGCAACCAAATAAACAATGGGGGTTTTTCCCAGAAGGGTAAAAAATTAATGGTTATGGATGAATAATCGTTGGTAACGATCATCTCCCGGGCACATTCGGCAAAGTTGATCTCATCCCAATCGAATAAATGCACCTTTCCTAAAAATGGTATAAACAATAGGGCTGCTGCTATTGCAATTAGAAAATTGATTTGATTTTTTGACATTTCAATAAAAATATTCTTGTACTGAAGCAATATATAAATTATTTTGCAACTGCTAACCATTCCAATCAAACGATATCCAAAGGTGCATTACTGAAGTTCCAATGGAAACCCTATTCGAGGCAAATTGACATTCTTAGTCCCCTTAAGCTAAATGCTAAATTCTCCTTACCTTTATCTCATGGAATCTTCCTTCTTCATAAATGTTTTTGAAGTGGCTAAGTTGGTGCCCAAAGGAAGGGTTACCTCTTATGGTGCCATTGCTGCTTATATTGGCATGAAGCGGAGCGCAAGAATGGTGGGTTATGCCATGAATGCAAGTCATGGAGACCCATCTATTCCGGCCCATCGGGTGGTAAATAGAAACGGAATGCTTACAGGAAAACATCATTTTAGTGGGCCCGATGAAATGCAAAGGCGATTAGAGCAGGAAGGTATTCATGTAAAAGACGATAAAATCCTTAATTTTGAAAAACATTTTTGGGATCCTTCTGTTGAACTTACATTATAAAATCGATCATGTTAATTAAAGAAGATATATTAAAATTATTGGGGACTGTTTTAGACCCTGTAACCGGTAAAAATATTGTTGAGGATAACCGTGTTTTGCGTTGTGATGTGGTTGGCACTAGCTTAATTTTAGATGTTGAAATTATTAGTCCGGCACTGCATACAAAACGTAAATTAGAGCAACATATCAAGGATGCCGTAAAAGATTCTGGGCTAAATTTACAGTTGGCTGTTATTTTTAATGCAAGCAGTAGAAGAAAGGATAGCAAACAAGTATTGCCAGGTGTAAAAAATATTATTGCTGTGGCTAGTGGAAAAGGTGGAGTAGGCAAGAGCACCATTGCTGCTAATCTTGCTGTTGCCTTAGCAAAAATGGGCTGTAAAGTAGGTTTGGTAGATGCGGATATTTATGGACCGAGCATTCCAATGATGTTCGATACCCAATTTGTTCGTCCTAAAATAAAGGATATGGGGGATGGTACTACCAAAATTGAACCGGTTGAAAATTATGGAGTAAAAATGTTATCCATTGGTTTTTTTGCAGATACCAATCAGGCGGTAGTTTGGAGAGGACCTATGGCTAGTAAAGCATTACAACAAATGTTTGTAGATGCTGATTGGGGTGATTTGGATTATATGTTAATTGATCTACCTCCTGGTACTGGTGATATTCATTTAACCTTAGTGCAGGCAGTTCCTGTTACAGGGGCTGTAATTGTAAGTACTCCGCAAGATGTTGCTTTGGCAGATGCACGAAAAGGAGTGGGTATGTTTATGATGCCAAATATCAATGTTCCTGTTTTAGGACTTGTACAAAATATGGCATGGTTTACTCCTGAAGAATTACCGGACAACAAATATTATATCTTCGGAAAGAACGGAGTTAAAAATCTGGCAGAAGAAATGAATGTTCCGTTGTTGGGAGAAATTCCATTGATTCAATCGGTTCGTGAAAGTGGTGACAAGGGAGTTCCAGCAGCACTTGAAGATAGCCATATAGCATTTCAGCATTTTATGCAATTAGCAGAAAATGTAGTGGAACAAGTAAACATTCGCAATGAAAGTTTACCTGCCAGCAAAATTCTTGAAATAACCCGTAAATAAATTATTCACAAGCATCTTCGCATGCCTGCATGGTTTCGAATGGAAAATCGCCACGGCCTCCCCATGTAAATTGTTCACATTGATGGGTGGTTCGGATTGTAATAAAACCTTGGTATTGCTGCCTGACACATTCCAGGATCAGCATTCATCTGACAATTTGAGGATTGGGAGGTAGGTTCGCAAGAGGTGAAGGCGATTCCAATCATCATAACGGCTAAAAAATAAAAAACACTTGTCTTCATCATTTTATTGATATAGACAAGTGTTTTTATATAACGCTGCACCAAAGTTTAATTAATGGTAACAGTAATTTTATTTTTCATTTTCATAGGCATTTTCATTCCCATGTCATCCATCTCCATATCAATATTTTGATCCATGATTACTTCTTTAGATAATCCAGTAGCTATTTCTATTTTTCCGGTTCCTTTCTGGGTGCCGTTCACCTTACCATTTGATCCGGGCTTTAATTCAATCGTTCCATCCATGGTGATATCTGCCATCCCATCTTTTACGGCCACCAATTTATAGGTTGTTTTAATGATCATGATGGTACCATTCATATCCTGTTCGATATTCGAATCCCAGGTATCTCCCACCTTAATTTTTTTATCAGGGAAAATAGAATAATTCATGCTTTCAAAACCATTTCTTTGTTTGCCACCCTCTGTAGTTAAGCCTGGGCTATTAAACGTTTTAATTACTTTGCCGGCTTTATCCATTTCCATTTCAGAATATTCCCCAATCATCTTCTTCATGCCTGCAGCCATTTGTTCACCTTGCATGCCCGTTGCGGTGCCGGTTTCCGAATCGAATTCATATTTCATGCCCATGGTTTCTCCACTCATTTTAATAGTTTTATAAGTAGAGCGAACCAGAAAATTACCACTTGGTAATACATCTTTTACTTCGTAATCCATGGCCATGTTCATGCTGGTAACGCTATTTACCGCTTGTCCCATCATGTTCATTTCAACATTGGTTTCCATGTTCATTTTCATGTCGTACTTCTTGCCTTTGGTAAGGTTCAATTTTAATTCGATCTCATCGGTTGTGCCTGAACCATCGGTTCCACCTTTTTTATTTCCACAGGAAGTTGCAACCAAGGCAACACTTAAGAAGGCAATAAAGAGTTTTGTTTTCATAGAATAGTTATCTAGGATTTATTATTTAAAGTTAGCATTTTTCGTTCATTGAACAAGAGAACGCAATTATTTCTTTATCAGGAATTGTAGATTTCTTAACAATCCCTTGTACTTAGGCCTTTGCACTGCCGACATTTTAAAGATTTCATTAAACACCTCCTCTGTAATATCCTGAAGTTCGGCAGCATTCATGCTCAGAAATTTGGGATGCGGATTAAATGCCTCCGTTTTATGTGGACTGCTAAATCTATTCCATGGACATACATCCTGGCAAATATCACAACCAAAGGCCCAATTTTCCATTTTGTTTTTAAATTCCTTGGGGATATTAAGAGTTGCTTTTAACTCAATGGTTGCATAGGAAATGCATTTACTCCCATTTACAATATACGAGTCGGTAATTGCATCAGTGGGGCAGGCATCAATACACTTAGTGCAGGTGCCACAATAGTCTTTAATTGGACCATCCGGTTCCAATTCCAAATCACAAATTATTTCACCAATAAAAAAGAAGGACCCCATTTTTTTATTAATAAGGTTACTGTTTTTTCCTATCCAACCTAATCCGCTTTTTTCGGCCCAAACCTTGTCCATAATTGGTGCACTATCCGTAAATACCCTGGCTTGAAAATGACCGATTTCTTTTTGCATTTTCGACACCATTGCGGTGAGTTTATCTTTTATTACAAAATGGTAATCTTTACCATAAGCATATTTACTGATCTTGGGTGCAAGGGGATCTTCCTGAGTTTTATCAGGGTAATAATTCAATAATACCGAAATAACAGATTTGGAGCCTTCCATCAGTTTTCTTGGGTCCAACCGCATATCGAAATAATGCGTCATGTATTTCATTTCTCCATGCATATTTGCCCGAAGCCATTTTTCAAGTCGTGGAGCCTGTGTTTCTAAAAAATCAGTTTTACTTATACCGCATAAATCGAATCCTACTTCTTGAGCTGTTTTTTTGATGAAGGAAGAATATGCAGATTTGGGGATCACGGATAAGTTTAATTTACGAATTTATACGAATATACGAAATACAAATTCTATCGTTCGAATTGATTCTACTATTCTAACCAACTTGACAACGTTATTCTAAAACTCCAAATCCAAATAATTCTGATCGGCCGAACTTCTTTTTTTACCTAAATGACTATAAGCTTTATCCATCACCACTCTACCTCGAGGTGTTCTTGCCATAAATCCTTCTTGTATTAAAAAGGGCTCATAAACTTCTTCAATGGTTCCGGCATCTTCACCAACGGCTGTAGCAATAGTTGTTAAGCCAACAGGTCCACCTTTAAATTTTTCAATAACAGTGGTGAGAATTTTATTATCCATTTCATCCAATCCAAACTTATCTACATTTAATGCAGTTAAGGCAAATTGAGAAATTTCTAAATTAATAATGCCTGTTCCTTTAATTTGAGCAAAGTCTCTAACCCTTCGCAAAAGGGCATTTGCAATTCTGGGTGTACCACGACTTCGGCGAGCAATTTCGTGTGCTGCATCTTCTTCAATTTCCATTTTTAAAATGGCGGAGGATCGTTTTACAATGCTGGTTAAAATAGCTGCATCATAATATTCAAGTCTTGCATTTATACCAAATCTAGCTCTTAATGGAGCCGTTAATAAACCACTTCGTGTAGTGGCACCAATTAAGGTAAAGGGATTTAAATTGATCTGCACCGATCTAGCACTTGGGCCGGAATCAATCATGATATCAATTTTATAATCCTCCATGGCAGAATATAAATATTCTTCCACCACAGGACTTAAACGATGTATTTCATCAATAAATAAAATGTCATGCGTATCCAGGTTAGTCAATAGTCCTGCAAGATCACCTGGTTTTTCCAAGACGGGCCCACTGGTTATTTTAATGCCTACCTCCATATCATTCGCAATGATATAGGCCAAGGTGGTTTTACCAAGACCCGGAGGTCCATGTAATAAAACATGGTCTAGGGCTTCGCCCCTAAGTTTGGCGGCCTCTACAAATATTTTTAAATTTTCAACTACTTTAAATTGACCTGTAAAATCATGAAATCCCGAAGGTCTCAATACTTTTTCGATCTCTTTTTCAGTGGATGAAAGGTTGTCGGCTGATGGATCTAAATTTTCGTTCATGATATTTATGGCGGCTTATCCGGTCTTTCGCTATATGGCTCGAGCTTCGCTCAGCCGATGTCGCTTCACCCCGGGCCGCTTCCTCCTACAAATATACATTATTCAATTAAATTATTTTAAGGAAGATTATATGAGATATTCATTATCTTCGTTTTGTAGCATTTAACGAATCGGATGTCTCCATATATAATAGAAGCAAATCACATCACCAAGCGATATGCCGGACATACAGCCCTGGAGGATGTTAGTTTTCAAATTCCGGTGGGCAAAATATTTGGCATGTTGGGTCCTAATGGAGCCGGCAAAACAACTATGATTCGAATCATCAACCAGATCATAGCACCCGACGAAGGGGAATTGAAATTTTTTGGAGAAAAGCTATTACCTAAACATATAGAATCCATTGGATATCTCCCTGAAGAAAGAGGTCTTTACAAAAAGATGAAAGTTGGTGAACAAGCATTATACCTTGCTCAATTAAAGGGATTAAAAAAAGCAGATGCCAAAGAGAAATTGAAATTCTGGTTCGATAAATTCGAAATGAACGGCTGGTGGAATAAGAAGGTAGAGGAATTATCAAAAGGGATGCAACAAAAGGTTCAGTTTGTAACTACCATTTTGCACGAACCACAATTACTTATACTTGATGAACCTTTTACAGGATTCGATCCTATAAACGCCAATTTAGTGAAGGATGAAATTTTGGCTTTAAAAAATAAAGGCACCAGTATTATCATTTCAACCCATCGCATGGAATCGGTGGAGGAGCTCTGTGATAATATTGCATTAATCCATCAATCAAAAAAGGTGTTAGGTGGTTCAGTTAAGGATATTCGTAAGCAACATAAAACGGATATTTATGAAGTCAAAATTTTACATGCAAAGGAATCCTTCATTCCTTATTTAACGGAAGGTTATGAGGTGCTTTTAACAAGCAATGATGAGGAGGAAACGACTTATCAAATCAAGGTTGTTCGTGGCTCGGTAAATGAGCTTATTCAATTGGCGAGTCGAGTAGGTGAGGTTCATGGTTTTAAAGAATTGGTTCCTTCTATGAATGATATTTTTATACAAACGGTTCAAAATAATTAACATGGGGAAGATTTGGTTAATTATAAAACGGGAATATTTAACAAGGGTTAGAAACCGAACCTTTATTATTATGACCATTTTGGGTCCGGTTCTTATCATAGGATTTTATGCGGCCTTAATATTTGCTATCATTTCTCAGGAGGAAAAACCTCATACGGTTTGTGTGGTAGATGACAGTCCTTTTAAACTAACGGAGCATTTTAAGAAATACAATATCATGCGTCCTAATAGTAATTTAAAATTTACATTTCCGCACTACGATTATTATGATGCGAAGGATCATTTAGCGGATAAAGAATATCAATCGTTTTTATATTTACCTCAAAATTGTATTGCCCATCCTGGCAGTATTATTTTGATTTACGATGATAGGCCGAGCAATTCAACCAAATTGGCTATTGATGCCCAGGTGAACAAAATGCTCGAAGAAATCAATATGCAAAATTATGGAGTAGATGCTATGTATAAGGATAGCATTCATTCATCCATTTCGGTAAGAATGAAAAGTGTAATTGATATTGAGGAGAAGGATAAAAAATACAGCGAAGAAAGAAGAAGTATTCAACAAGCATTGGCCTATATATTCGGAATAGGAATTTATTTCTTCATTTTTATGTATGGAGTGCAAGTATTCCGTGGAGTGATGGAAGAAAAGACCAATCGAATTGTAGAGGTAGTTATATCTTCTGTAAAACCATTTCAATTAATGCTGGGAAAAATTATAGGGATAGCCTTAGTAGGATTAACTCAATTTATCATCTTAATTACCTTTACAACGGTGGTTATTTCGGCATTAACGGTGGCTTTTGCACCCACCATTTCACAACAGGTGCAGGCGGGAACCACTAATGCACAAATGAATGTGGGGGGCTTTGATGCAGGTATGATGTTGAGTTTATTAGATCAGATTAATTTACCTGTAATGATCTTTATTTTTGTATTCTACTTTATTTTCGGTTACCTTTTATATGCATCCCTTTTTGCTGCGGTAGGATCTTCTGTGGATAGTGAATCAGATTCACAACAATTTATGTTACCAATCACCTTGCCGTTGGTATTTGCTTTTGCCATGGGTCAATATGTTATCAATGATCCCAATGGAACGTTGGCGGTAGTTTTATCGATGATACCTTTTACCGCACCAATAATCATGACCGTTAGAGTGGCCGTTTGGGATGAACCCATATTATGGCAACTCGGTCTTTCGATGCTTATACAGGTAGTTTCATTCTATGTAATTGTGAGAATGGCGGCTAAAATTTATCGTACTGGAATTTTAATGTACGGTAAAAAGCCAAGCTACAAGGAATTATTTAAGTGGCTTCGATATAAAAATTAAACCTGGGGTTTAATTAAAAACAGAAAGATGGGTTCCATCGAAGCTGGCAAATACCATAGATGGATGAGAATCCTGATGAAAAATATTTCCATTTTTGTCGATGGAAATGGCCCCTGCAAAACCATCAAATGGTTTTAATTCATCAAAGGTCTTTTTAAAAGCATTTTCAATAGTTGATCCATCACCTACGCGTGTAACAATTTTTGTAGCGAGTGCAACTCTTACAATATCTTCACCTACCCCTGTGCAGGAAACCCCGCAATCTTCTGTACAGAAATTACCAGCGGTAGTTGCTGAATCGGATATTCTTCCTGGAATTTCAAATCCCTTACCTCCAGTAGAAGTGGCAGCTGCTAAATTTCCTTCGATATCCAATGCTACGCAGCCAACAGTGCCCAATGCTTTGGCCTTTTTCTTCGCTTCGTATTCAGCAATTCTTTGTGGTATTGTAGGATTATAATATGGAAAACCTTGATCTCTTGCAAACAATAAAGCACCTTCACCACCTAGTACTCTGTCATCAAAATTCATTAATTTTTCTGCCACTCTAATCGGGTTCTTTATATCTTCTATATTAATGACCCCTGAAAATTTTTTGGTAACACCATCCATCATGGATGCACTCATGCGAATTTTACCATCACTTTGAATTTGTGATCCGGTACCAGCATTAAATAATTCATCGTTTTCTAATAACTCTACAGCAAAGGCAACGGTTTCTAATGCAGAATGTTCCTGAAGATAAAGATAGGCGGCTTTCACAATTTTCTCTAATGATTGTTGCTTGGCCAATTTAACTTCGGCACTGGTAGAAGATTCACTAAAGAATCCTCCATGGATAATAATTGCAGTCTTGGTCATAAATTAATCTACGGATTCAACTTTGTGTAAAATGAGATGATGTTTTTTTAAATCATAATGATCGTACATACTCATTACATGAACCACCAAATTATCTATAGAGATAGGTTGACCTAAATCCACATAAGTTAAGTTGGTATCTTTTATATGTCTGCCATCCACCAGAATAACAAGTCCAGATCCGATGGCCTCCATTGAATAGTTTTCCTTTATTAATAAGCCGGTGTCTTCTCCAAGTCCTATACCAAGAACTCTAGGATTACTGGCAACCGCTTGAAACAAACGTCCAATTCTACCTCTATGTACAAAATGAGTATCTACAATTACATCATCAATCATTCCTAATCCTTGAGTAATTTTTACTTCGCCTTTTAATAAAGCTTCGTGACTGGAGCCCTGATAAATCATATTAGAGGAAGCTGCAGCTGCACCTGCCGATGTTCCGGCATAAACAAAATGATCATTATGATACTTATCCAACAACAAATCATGAAATTTGGTGCCACCCAAAATAGATGTTAACCTTAATTGGTCACCGCCGGTTACCATTACTACATCTGCAGCCTTTAATCTGGAAATCGCCTCATCCCCATTAGCTTCTTCTCTTTTACCAATACTAAGAACATCCACATTTCTTGAACCAAGGTATTCGAAGGCACGTTTATATTCACGTCCAACTTCTTCTGGAATTTTTGATGCTGTGGTGACAATTTCAATTCTTGATTCTTCTTTGTATTTAGATTCAGCTCGAATTCTGGATAGAATTCCAGCTTCAAAATAATTCAAGTTGTTTTTTACATCTGGATCAAAATCGCTTTCAGTAAAACTTCCTTTGTGTACCGCCCCCCCAATAATAATTAAAATACCTTTTGGCGTATTCATAGTATAATCGATAGTTTAAGACTACAAGATTAGTATTATTTGATTGAATATGAAAAGAATGTTAAGCCAGTTTTAACGGTGTAGTTGTTAATAAGACGGCCACAGGCATTTGATAACTTTCAGTTTGTAGGCAAGGTGGTGGTTAACAGCATCTCCTATAATGCTCAATGACTCTGATGAAAATTTAGCTTTTTATAGTTAAATGGATGGGAATAGCTGGGTGCAGTGGTCAAAAAGAATGCCTATTTCTTTGGTTTTTAAAATAATCACCATAAATTACAGCGACAAATGAACACTTAACATGAAAATTTTAAATATACAAGCGCTTAGAGGACCCAATATTTGGAGTGTAAATCGTAAAAAACTAATTCAAATGCGCCTCGATTTGGAGGAGTTGGAAAATTTTCCAACGAATTTAATTCCGGGTTTTGGCGATCGTTTAAAATTAATGTTTCCAACCATGATGGAACATCGCTGCTCTGAAGGTGTGGAAGGGGGATTTTTTATGCGTATTGAACGTGGTACCTGGATGGGCCATGTAATTGAACATATTGCACTTGAAATTCAGACTTTGGCGGGGATGGAAACTGGTTTCGGTAGAACCAGAGAAACTAAAACGTCAGGGATTTATAATGTAGTATTTAGTTATGTAGAAGAAAAAGTTGGATTGTTCGCTGCTGAGTCATCCGTTGCTATTGCTCAGGCTTTAATTGATGGTAAAGAGTATGATTTGCAGGCTGATCTGCAAAAAATGAGGGAAATTAGGGAACAGGTTCGTTTAGGGCCTAGCACTGGCTCCATTGTTGACGAGGCGGTTGCAAGAGATATACCATGGATTAGGCTGGGAACTAACTCATTAGTGCAATTGGGATATGGTGTAAATCAAATGCGTTTTCAGGCTACTATGACTTGCAAAACAAGCAGCATAGCTGTTGATATTGCCTGCAATAAGGAGGAAACCAAACGTATGTTAGATAACGCTTCTATTCCGGTGGCCAAAGGAGGTATTTGTGTAGATGAGGAGGATTTAAAAACTACTATAGATAAAATTGGTTATCCAATCGTGATTAAACCATTGGATGGAAATCATGGAAAAGGAGCGTCTATTAATGTAAATAATTACGAAGATGCATTAGCAGGATTAATGCACGCTAAAAATTATTCAAGAAGAGTAATTGTAGAAAAATTTATTACCGGTTTCGACTTTAGAGTATTGGTTATTGATAATAAAATTGTTGCTGCTGCCCAACGCGTTCCGGCCCATGTAAAAGGGGATGGTAAACATACCATTCAACAATTAATTGACATTGAAAATACTAATCCACGTAGAGGTTATGGTCATGAGAATGTACTCACCGAGATTTCCGTGGACAGAGATACCTTGGATCTTTTATCAAAGATGAATTATGGTTTGGAAACTGTGCCAGCCAAGGACGAGATTGTTTATTTAAAGTCAACCGCTAATTTAAGTACAGGAGGAACCTCCATTGATGTAACGGACATGATGCATCCTGAAAATATTTTTCTTTCTGAAAGAATTTCAAGGGTGATTGGTTTGGATATTTGTGGGATAGATATCATGGCACCTAATTTAACCCAACCATTAAAGGAAAACGGAGGAGTAATTTTAGAAGTAAATGCAGCACCCGGATTTAGAATGCACTTAGCACCTACCGAAGGATTGCCAAGAAACGTTGCAGCTCCGGTTATCGATATGTTATATCCTGCAGGTAAACCCTCACGAATTCCTATTATTGCCGTAACAGGTACCAATGGAAAAACAACTACCACCAGGCTATTAGCCCATATGGTAAAAAACCAAGGTTATAAAGTAGGATTTACTACTTCCGATGGAATTTATGTACAAAATCATATGTTGGAAAAAGGTGATACCACCGGACCAATGAGTACTGAATATATTTTAAAAGACCCAACGGTTGACTTCGCTGTTCTAGAAACTGCCCGTGGTGGAATATTAAGATCAGGGTTAGGTTTTAGTAGATGTGATATTGGCATCATTACCAATATTCAGGAAGATCATTTAGGTATCAGTGATATTGAAACCTTAGATGATTTGGCTCGGGTAAAAGCTGTAGTGGTGAGAAGTGTAAAGAAGGATGGATGGGCTGTATTAAATGCTGAAAGCGAACATTGTGTAAAAATTGCTGAGGACCTTAGTTGTAACGTGGCCTATTTCAGTATGGATGAAAATCATCCGGTAATTGTTAGGCATTGTAAAAAAGGTGGGATAGCAGCTATTTATGAAAATGGATTTGTTACCATTAAAAAAGGTGATTGGAAAATAAGGGTTGAGAAGGTGACTCATATCCCATTAACCATGGGAGGTAAGGCAAAATTCATGATCGCCAATGTATTGGCTGCTACCTTAGCTGGATTTTTATATGGATTTAAAACCGAAGAAATGAAGTTGTCATTAGAAACGTTCATTCCATCTGCGGCCTTAACTCCGGGTAGAATGAATATTTTCAACTTTAAACATTTTAAAGTGATGATAGACTTTGCTCATAACAAAGCAGGGTATATGGCCATAGAGGATTTTTTAACCAGTATTGATTCGCCGCATAAAGTTGGAATTGTTGCAGGGGTGGGGGATAGAAGGGATCAGGATATTCGGGATTCCGGTATGATGGCTGCGAGGATGTTTGACCATGTGATTATTCGTCAGGAAAAATATCTACGTGGTAGAACCGAGGAAGAGATTATTAATTTGATATTAGAAGGAATTGCTTCAGTGGATAAAAAGGTAACCTATGAAATAGTTTCTCGTGAGGTGGAAGCCATACGGCATGCTATTAGTTTAGCACGAGAGGGTTCATTTATTGTGGTATTAAGCGATGTAATTACCAATGCCATTGAAATTGTGCAAGAATACATGGACAAGGAAATCGAAATGGAAGAATTAACTATTACCAAATGATGAGTAATCGCGAATTGGTAATCGGTTTTCAAAAAATTCCTGATTTAACCATTGTATTGCAGTCTGAATATAGAATACTTGCGCATTCTGTAAATAATTCTATGGTCTATCATCTCTGGCTTCCGGATGCTCCAGAAATGGATGAGGATATTTTTAAGGAAGAAGTATTGGAAGTGATTAATCAAATTAAAATAATTCGACCTTCCTTTTTTTAGCCAATGATAAATTCAGGGAAATCAGAATCACTGAAGAATTAAACGAATTTTTGCTGGTTAATTTTTTTCCGATATACGGGCATCCTACAGTTAAGAAGGTAGGCATGATTCGAAGTTCATCCTTAAGTTTTCAATCGGAACTAGAAACAGCGATGGAGGAATTAAGTTCAACAGTTAGTGAATCGGATAGAACATTTCGATTTTTTGATGATGTTGAACCAGCCATAGAATGGCTAGGGACAGATAAAGTAGATTAAGTTTATTTATTCAAAACTTTCTTTGTGCAGCCAGAAGGGTATAATGATGTGGTTCGGTTCTTCCGCATGTTTAGCCTTAATCTTTAATTCGTGTAACCCATTTTTAAATGAACTTATATCAATATAGTTAGAAATACCACGATCAAAGGTTCCATTGCCATAAAGAGTGGTGGAGTAAAATTTTTGTTTGGTATATAAAGAGTCATCTACAGTAATGCTAAAAATATTTTGAAAATATCTTCGATCCTCTTCTTTAATTTGCTCAATAAATTCATCGTACCTGATGCTATAGCTTATGAATAGATTAAGAACTGGTTCCGTAATTATGTCCGACTGTATGCTCACTCTTTCCACTCCTTCCGCGTTAGCAGATCTGTAAAACGTTAGCGAATGAAACTCATCATCAATAGTTAGCGCCTCTCTGTATTTTCTGCCATCAAATATATTGGGCCAATGTAATCTTTTTTGAATGGATAAGTAGGTAGAAATTCCTGCACAAATCACAAAACAAATAAAAAACAATGCAGTTTTCCATCTGGCAACATTACTGGATAAATAATCGATTCCCGGTTGATAAAAAAACATAGGCTGATAAAATCGAAGACTTTAAAAATGGGGAAGGTTAGATAGGACAGATATGGTATTTTCCTAAAAACACTAAATAACATAAAATCCGCTAGGTAAATAATATAAAGACTTGCAGCAATAGGTGCTAACATCGATCCAATGGGGTTGCCGATTAACTGCAACAACGATGTGATAATAAGAAGCAGAATGATCCATCCTGTCAAGACAAAGGCCATGGTAAAGGAATTATAGATCATCTAGGCCGAAAGCCTGTCAAGTTTGATGATGTAATCTGGGAGATTAATTGATTCGAATGAATTAAAAGGTTTTGCATAACGAATGGATTTTCGGAAGTTCTATTTGGGAACATAGAACTAAGGGCTACCAATGAGACCCAAAATGACCTTAATAATACATGTATAAAAAATCCCAGTGTTAAAGCTTTGGTAGCCAACATGGTTACTATATATGCAATATTCTGTCCGGCAAAGGCATTGGTATTGCTAAGATTTCGAAAAAAATCGGTAACAAGATTGCTGAGACCAAATAATGAAAAGATTACTCCGCCTGAAATGAGAATTTCTAATTCCCAGGAATTTTCCTGCAACATTTTAAGCCATCCCGGCACTTCCGACAGGTTGCTTTCCGCAGTTTTAGATCTTTTAATGGTTTTAGAAAATATTCCCATATGGTTAGTTGTATTGCGAATATAGAGAAATATCCCCATAAATTACTTTATGCGACAGAAAGCAAGTTACGGAATAGTATTCAAGGAGATGCAATTACCAATGCTTTTGAATGTTAGTAAAAGGAGCTTATATTGGAAAATGAAATTATCCAACATCACTGTTTTAGTGCGGTGCTAATTAATAAAAAAAATAATTCATAATGCCTTCTAATATTTGAAAGGTCAATTACGGATGTTGTAGAATATATTTGATTTAGAAGTCTGAAAAGTTGCATCAAAACCAGCAAGTCTTCCGGAAATTGAAGATACTACTTGGATTTTAGCTGGGTAATGAGCAGATCTAATTCGGGTTGACTCATCGTAATGGCAACAATTATTTCATTTCGCCTATTGATCACCTCGTATGGAGGGTTATAGCCCAAGTATCTAAAATTATCATCCACAGCTATTGAATGTAATTGAATCCAGTCTTTAAGTTCCTTGGTCTTGTCACTGATTACCTTGTCCGTTGCATATCCACCAAATTCTATACTTATGGTATATTCTTCTTTCGATTCGTGCAAACTAATATTTGGGTTATTAGGTTGCGGTAGATCTTCCAGAGAATATTCTGAAGGCATAACAAAACTCATCGTACTTAGCGTATCACCCATATCCATATGCACGGGTGATGTCATAGCGATTTCCTTTTTATTTTGATTGGACCCAAATATATAACTGGCCAAAACCTGAAAACCTGATCCTGATAGCTCTTTATATTTATTGACATTCATAGAAACAGAGGCCATAATGGATTTGGGATAATACCGTATTTCAATGGATCCCTTATTATAGAGAACATTATACTTTTGATTTTCAGTTTTATAAGCAGCATATTTAATATATGCTTGAGCACCAACTAAGCCCACGATTCCAGTTATTAAAATATATTTCCAATACATAGGATTTTTTTAGTATAAACAACAGGTTGCGTTTATTGTTTATCATTGGATTGATAAAACGGTTAAATTGGAAGGTATAGCACATACAAAGGGCTGTCGGCTATTTGCTTGCAAGGGTTTACGATATTAATAAGCAAATTAAGCAGCTATTATCTTTGCAAAGACACATTCCAATCGGTTGTTAAATATTGAGTTTTACTTTCCGATACAGAACTTGCTAAAAATATAATCCAACAAATCTTCAACGTCAACCTCACCGGTAATGGTTCCTAAAGAGTATAAGGATTGACGAATATCCATCGCCAAAAGGTCACCCGTAATTCCATGATCTAATCCGGATAAAACTTTTTCCAGGCTTTTTTCGGCATGCAACAAGGCTTCATAATGCCTTGCATTCGCAACAATTATTTGTTGATCCTGCAATTCGTTACCTATGGCATTTTTATAAAGTAAATCCGTTAATTGGTGGATATAATTGGCTTGTTTAGCCGATATATATATATGATCTGTTGGGATGGCATCTTCTACGAATTTTTTGAGATTATCGTACATCTTTTCTACCTCATCACGTTTGTTGGCGATGATGATAATTTGCAAATCTTCATGACGGAGTTTGTCTAAGTCGGCAGAAACTTCATCTTGCGTCATTGTGGTAGCATCATATACATATAATAGAACCGAACTTTTTTTAATTTCTTCAAAGGTCTTTTGCACTCCAATGGCTTCAATGGTATCCGTGGCTTCTCGTATGCCTGCCGTATCAATCAGTCTAAAAGAAACACCATTGATATGTAATACTTCTTCAATAGTATCTCTGGTGGTTCCTGGGATTTCGGAAACAATGGCTCTTTCTTCTTTTAAAAGTGCATTTAACAAGGTTGATTTACCCGCATTGGGTCTGCCTGCGATAACGGTTTGAATTCCGGTTTTAATTACATTACCTAATTTAAACGAAACCCTTAATTGGTGAATAACATGCAGGATTTTATTCACAGTTGCTTTTAAATCTTCTCTATTGGCAAACTCCACATCCTCTTCACCAAAATCTAATTCTAATTCAATTAATGCGGCAAATTCTATGAGTTTTTCCCTTAGCTTTTTTATTTCCGAACTAAATCCTCCCTTCATTTGATTGAGGGCAATGTTGTGGCTAGTTTTACTTTCGGAGGCAATAAGATCTGCCACACCTTCGGCCTGACTTAAATCTAATTTACCATTTAAAAAAGCTCTTTTGGTAAACTCACCGGGCTCGGCAATCCTGGCGCCTTTTTCTATAAATATTTCTAAAGCCCTTTGAAGAATATAGGGTGACCCATGAAATGAAAATTCAACACTGTCTTCGCCGGTATAAGAATGGGGATTTTTAAAAATTGACACCAACACTTCATCAAGAATTTCCTGGTCATCTATAAATTTCCCAAACAAAATGTTGTATCCATCGGTTGAGGAGATTTTCTTTTTGCCTTTAAAAACTTGATCCGAAATTTCTAATGATTTTATGCCCGAAAGTCTGATGACTCCAATTGCACCTAATCCGGGTGGAGTGGCAATGGCTGCTATGGTATCCTGGGCTTGAATCACTTCCTAATGAATTTAATTTCCTCCACAAATTTCTCAATTTAATTGAGAATATAGAGGAAATGGTTTACTATTAGGTGGTTCATGGTTTTGTACGGTTCATTTTTATAAACGGCCATAATAAAGGACAATGAAAATGCATAATTGTCATTAAGATACACAAAATCAAATAGTTAAAATTTATAATACAGATTGGAAGGTTTGTTATTCTTTTATTATCAAGTCTTTATTTTAGTTGCATATTTAGCTTATTCCTCTTATTTTCGTCCCTCATTAAAACATAGCTATGAGTGTATTAGTCAATAAAAATTCGAAAATAATTGTTCAAGGCTTTACTGGTAAAGAAGGAACTTTCCATGCAGAACAAATGATCGCCTATGGTACTAGTGTTGTGGGTGGGGTAACTCCAGGTAAAGGAGGTCAAACTCATTTGGATAGACCAGTTTTTAATACCGTAGCGGATGCTGTAAAGGCAACCGGTGCTGATGTATCTATCATATTTGTTCCACCTGCTTTTGCAGCTGATGGGATTATGGAAGCGGCTGATGCAGGTATTAAAGTAATTGTTTGTATTACCGAAGGTATTCCTACCAAGGATATGATTGCGGCGAAAGAATATATTAAGGGAAGAAATTGCACTTTAATTGGACCTAACTGTCCGGGTGTTATTACTGCTGATGAGGCGAAAGTGGGTATTATGCCTGGTTTTGTTTTCAAAAAAGGAAGAATTGGTATCGTTTCTAAATCAGGAACATTAACATATGAAGCGGCTGATCAAGTAGTAAAAGCCGGTATGGGTATTTCTACTGCGATTGGTATTGGCGGGGATCCAATTATTGGAACTTCAACCAAAGAGGCTATTCAGTTATTTATGAATGATCCTGAAACGGATGGAATCGTAATGATTGGTGAGATTGGTGGAGGTATGGAAGCTGAAGCAGCGCGTTGGATTAAAGAACATGGAACTAAACCAGTAGTTGGATTTATTGCAGGTCAAACAGCGCCTCCGGGACGTCGTATGGGTCATGCAGGAGCCATTGTTGGTGGAAGTGATGATACTGCTGCAGCTAAAATGCGCATCATGGAAGAGTGTGGAATTAAAGTAGTGGTTTCGCCAGCTGATATTGGTAAAACCATGGCTCAACTCATGAAAGTTCCAGCTTAAGAAATTATAGATAATCATTAAAAAGAGCCTCTTCTTTGAAGGGGCTTTTTTTTGGGCGCCTTTATCCGGTGTTTCCTGCCTACCGACAGGCAGGCGCTATATCTTTTTTACGAGTATATCATTGTGGTTATTCAAGCAGAGACGGGTCATGACCCGTCTGCACAGAATATGTACGATAGTGGCTTTTGTAAGCGCAAAAAATGATGCCGCTATACTCCAGGGCGCTTACATCAAAAATTTGTACTTTTGAGGTTCAAATTCATCTTATGTCACATCTAATTGCACCATCAGTTCTCTCTGCCGATTTTGGAAATCTGCAACGTGATTGTGAAATGTTGAATCAATCTAATTGCGATTGGTTTCATGTGGATATAATGGATGGAGTATTTGTGCCCAATTTATCCTTTGGGTTTCCGGTTTTAAAAAGTATTCATCAACATGCAAAAAAACCTTTAGATGTGCATTTAATGATTGTTGATCCGGATAGGTATGTAGAGGAATTTAAAAACAACGGTGCTTATCAAATTAGCATCCATATCGAAGCTTGTAATCATTTGCATCGTTCCATACAGAAAATTAAATCATTAGGATGTAAAGCCGGGGTTGCCGTTAATCCGCATACCTCCGTTAATCTCCTCGAAGATATTATTGCAGATTTAGATTTAGTCATTTTAATGAGTGTAAATCCGGGTTTTGGAGGGCAAAAATTTATTGAAAATACTTATTCCAAAACCAGCCAGTTAAAGGATTTAATTATCCGCAAAAACTCCTCTTCGCTTATAGAAATTGATGGTGGAGTAAATGGCAACAATGCCCGAAAATTAATTGATGCCGGTGCAGATGCATTGGTGGCCGGCAACTTTGTTTTCTCCTCGCCAAACCCTTTACAAACAATTGCGGAGCTAAAGGCTGTTTGATATTTGTTAAACTAATGTCAAATTCTGTTAAACTATCATGCTTTTATTCATAAGCTGAGTAAAGTCATATTTATTGCCTTTACTTGTTTCAAACTTTGTGTTATTAATTTAACTCAAAAAATAATAACACTATGAAATCGATGATGAAATTTAAATTTGTATCCGCTGTTTTTGCCGTGGGTATATTGCTTAGTTCTTGCGCCAAAGAACCGGTAGATTCTATTACTGCCTTATTAGAACTACCCGGGTCTACCTTAAAGGATGGAGATGTACCTAATAATGTTGGAGGGGCCAATGCACCTGTCATCAATACTTTAAATGCGAATGTGAATTTTATTGCAGGTGGCGGTTGCCCAATTCAGGTTTTTTCAACTGCTCAAGGTTCGAATACCATTTCAAAAGTATTTTTAGGTGCTGATGGTTATGATAAATATTATGAAATGGCGGTGCTATCATCGTTATTCTCGATAAATCCTATTATTATGCAAACCGTTACCCGTAATTCAATTACACTAAAGGTATCTGTGGGAGATAATAATGGTAACGTTAGTTCAGTTCATACTGCCACTCTTTCAAGAGTAAACGCTGGTACAGGTGTATTACAAATTAGTTTGACTTTTGATAAGGATACTGATTTGGATTTGTATTTGGTTGAACCAAATGGTGAGGTAATTTATTACGGAAATTCTACTTCAGTGAATGGAGGATTACTTGATTTGGACTCGAACCCTGGTTGTTGGATTGATGGCGTGAATAATGAAAATATTACGTACGATAGTGAGGCTACCATCGAAAGTGGAACTTATACCGTAAGAGTAAATAATTATTCTGACTGTGTTGGACAACAAGTAAATTATATTTTAACGGCCAGATATAATGGTAGTTTAATCCCTGTTAGTGGAAATACCAATCCATACAATGGATCGTTTGCTGCAGGAACTGCTACCGGTGGTGGGCAATCTGCAGGAACCGTTATCTATACCTTTAATATTATGAGTACTCAACCGGGTACTAGAAGTTTACCAGCTTCAGTAGCTAGTTATAAGTAAAATTGTGTTTGTGTATTTTGATTTGGTGAATAAAAAAGCCCCTCCATGGAGGGGCTTTTTTATTCACCAAATCAAAATACACAAACACAATTTTACTTATAACTAG
>JBEIQI010000256.1:0-4304 GCA_040376605.1 Flavobacteriales bacterium
AATGCTTTTAAAACTGCGCAGTCGGGTTCGTTGATATGTAAACAATTGTTGAATTTACATTGACCTTTCAATTTAAAAAGTTCTCTGAAGTAATGGGTAACTTCGTTTTTTTCCATTCGTACCATCCCAAATTCTTTAATGCCTGGGGTATCGATTATAAATCCACCTATACTCAATGGAATCATTTCGGCAAAAGTAGTAGTATGCTTTCCTTTATTGAATTTATCGGAAATAGCTCCGGTTCGAAGCGTTAAGGTTGGGTCGATCTTATTTACTAAGGTTGATTTTCCAACTCCCGAATGTCCGGTTAATAAATTGGTTTTATTTTGTACAATGGTTTTAAGTAATTCAATGCTATCTTGATCTTCTGATGAAACTCCCAAGGCAGTATATCCTAGTGAATCATATACATTGATATAATATTGTACTTCTTTAATTTCCTTTTCATTCAAAAGGTCTGTTTTGTTAAATACAACCACCGCAGGAATATTATATGCCTCAGCAGTGGCAAGCACCCTATCTATAAAACCTGTTGACGTTCTTGGTTGTTTGTATGATGCCAGGATGATCAATTGATCAATATTAGCAGCTACAATATGAGTTTGTTTAGATAAATTAGTTGCCTTTCTAATTAAATAGTTTTTTCGGGGAACCAGATCAATAATTATATTTCCCTCCTGGTCGGATATAATGA
Organism: Flavobacteriales bacterium; assembly: GCA_040376605.1. Classification (GTDB taxonomy): domain Bacteria; phylum Bacteroidota; class Bacteroidia; order CAIKAF01; family CAIKAF01; genus JANWKQ01. The sequence goes on from JBEIQI010000256.1 coordinate 695, forward strand.
CTTCATCACCCACCGAAACCGGATTGGTATGTTTTAATTCTTCTAACCTTAAACGACCTCCAAGTTTACATTCTATGATACCGTTGGGGGTTGATACCCTATAATGACTTCCAGTTGATTTAAGGACTAATCCCTGCATATTAAATGATAGGGTAGGAGGTGAAAATAATTCCTAGGATAATGGCCATAAATAAAAGGGTATTACCTAACATTGAACCAATAATTCCATCTATGAATGAGTTTTTACCTTTCAAGAGCATGGTGAAAATAATTTCTATCAAATAGATAGCCCCGAAAATAATTGCAACAAAGTACAATAGGTTATCAATAAAATGTATAGGCTTAAAGAATAATGTAAACAATGCAGTACCGCTTATGAGGGTATTAATGCTGGCAACAAATAAGGAACCGTCAAATCTTTTGTATTTGCTCAAAGCAAATATGGCTGCTTTAATTAAAATGGTGACAATAAAAGCAGCAATGGCCAAGGCAATATATTTGGGTTGCAGCAGAAATTCATCAAATTTTAAATAAAACCATTCTGTCGTTATCATTGCTAATTCAAGTCCGCATTTATACGAAGATACTGATTAAATGGCAAGTATGCAAATGGTTGATCACAAGTATTTTAATTTAGAATTCAATTCAAACGAATTTCCATAATCTTATTTCTTCCATTTTCTTGATAGATTTATAGTTTAACAGTGCCTTTTATTTTATAAGTTTGCATCAACTAATCCGAAGTTTTTATTATTAAACATCAAAGTAGATAAATTATGAAAAAAGCACTATCAAGATTATTTCTTCTGTCTTCTGCGATATTCATATTGAGTTGTAATTCATCATCAAATAAAACGGATACCAATACAAATGTGACCGCTTCTGAAAGCGACAATTCAAAAAACGAAAAAACCACAAAAAAAGTAAAGATTAGTGAATCAGCAGAAATATATGATTTGGTGAGTAAATTGCCAAGTTATGGACAAAATGCCAGAATAACCTTTCCCAAGAATGATTTCATAAGCGTGAAAGTGGAAGTTGATGGCAAAACTGAAACATTTACTGAATTGAATAATGTTCCTGACAATTATTTATCAAAACAAACCCGAAAAATTAAGTTAATAGAAGGTGGATACCTATCAGAAAATAGATCTTTGTCGGAACTAAAATCTGACATGGCCCAAAATAAGGATGATGATTATTTTGCTGATGGTCTAGAAATATCTTTTATGCTAAATATTGATTTAAATGAAAAATATACTACGATTTTATCATTAAAAACGGAAACCAAAAATGGGGAACCACAAAATGATGAATGGGTTCTTTACTCAATAAATAGTGAAGGCGAATTTATTTCCGAAATGATAAGATTTGATGATATCATTGTTCATGGCAATCAGATACTTTCTACATGGTTTTATGCAAGTGATCCATACCCAATGTATGAATTATGGCAACTTAATCAAGATGGCATTTTTGAAATGGTGTCAAGTGAAAAAAATCCGCCCAGTTGGTTTAAAAAATAATATTTAGCTTTGAATTATTTTAGTCTGGTTGACGTTTGAATCCTACTTCTTATTAGCTTTATATATTTAGCTCACCGTTAATTCCGAAGCAAAATCTCAAGTATAATTTAGCTTTTAAGAAATTTAAATTAATTAAGGATAGTGAGCATCATTTAAATTTGTTATTTACTCAAACTACCCAATTGCTCTTCTAACGCTTTTATTCTGGCTTCAGCATCCTCTTTTTTCTTGGTTTCACTTGCTACAACCTCCGGTTTTGCGTTGGCTACAAACTTTTCGTTTCCTAATTTTGCCATCACAGATTTCAAAAATCCTTTGTTGTATTCTATCTCCTTTTGAATACGTGCCAGTTCAGCCTCCATATCAATTGAAGCGGTGAATGGAATAAAATACTCGGCATTGGATGCTATAAATCCGTAGGCATTTTCTACTTTTTCATTCACTATTTCTAATGCAGATAGATTACCTAGTTTTATTACAATAGGCAGATATATTTTTTTGTCTAGCTCCTTTTCACCATTTACAAATAATTGTAAAGGTTCTTTAGGAGATAAATTTTTAGAACTTCTAAAATTTCTAATTTCGGTGATTAATTCTTCGCTGGATTTGAACTGACCTAACACGGCAACATTAAACTCTTTGGGAGCAGGCCATTCGGCCATCATAATAAAATCATCATCATTTCTATCCTTTATTAAATGCCAAATTTCTTCGGTAATAAAAGGCATAAATGGATGCATAAGCTTCAATAGCTTATCAAAAAAGTTCAATGTTGCTTCGTAAGTTTCTTGATCAATGGGGAATGATTTTCCATCTACATAAGGTGGTTTTATCATTTCCAAATACCAGGCACAGAAATCATCCCAAACTAATTTATAAGTGGTGTGCAAAGCTTCACTCATACGAAATTTTCCATAGAGATCATTTAGTTCTGCAATCACTTCATTTAATCTACTATCGAACCAGGCGATGGCTTGTAAATTACCTTCGTTAGCTTTTTTGTTGGCCTCTACTTCCCACCCTTTTACTAAACGGAATGCATTCCAAACTTTATTGGCAAAATTCCTTCCTTGTTCGCATAATCCTTCATCAAACAATAGGTCATTCCCGGCAGGTGAGGATAGGAGCATACCTACCCTTACTCCATCTGCACTGTATTTTTCAATTAATTCCAAAGGATCGGGAGAATTGCCTAATGATTTACTCATCTTCCTCCCTTGTTTATCCCTTACAATTCCGGTAAAATATACGTTACTAAAAGGTTTTTCCCCTTTGTATTCGTAACCTGCCATGATCATTCGCATTACCCAAAAGAACATAATCTCAGGGGCAGTAACCAAATCATTGGTTGGATAATAATAATCCAGTTCTTTATTTTTTGGGTCTTTGTTCCAACCAAAAACTTCTAAAGGCCATAACCAACTGCTGAACCAGGTATCAACTACATCATCATCTTGTTTTAATTGATCACTGGATACCCATTGCGCTTGAACGGCCTCCCATTCTTCGGCACCTATATTACCTCTATCATAAGCTTGAGCAAATCCACTCAATTCAGGTGCATTTTTGTTTAAAATATCCGCTGCCTCATTAGCTGTTTTTGCTACCGCAAATCTCCCATCCGGGGCGTACCATGCTGGAATTCTTTGTCCCCACCATAATTGTCTGCTAATGCACCAATCACGGATATTATCCATCCAATGCTTGTAGGTATTTTTAAATTTAGGAGGATGAAATTTTATTTTATCCTCCATTACGTCACTTACTACTTGTGGATTTTTCTCCACAAATTTTTTCATGTCTACAAACCATTGTAATGATAAACGAGGTTCAATAATAGCGTTGGTTCTTTCACTTCGTCCAACCTGATTCTGGTAATCTTCAATCTTGTCAATATAACCATCAGCCTCTAAATCTTTGGCGATCTGTTTCCTAACCTCAAATCGATCTAGTCCAACATAAAGTTGTGCTTTATCATTAAGGGTTCCATCCTCGTTGAGGATATCAATAACTTCAAGACCATGTTTTTCTCCTAATGCATAGTCGTTGGCATCGTGTGCAGGGGTTACTTTTAAGCAACCTGT
>JBEIQI010000130.1:0-8333 GCA_040376605.1 Flavobacteriales bacterium
ATTTGGGTAATGGGTAGACCTTAATTTATTTGAATATAATACAAATATAAATGGAAAACGTTCACATGAAGATCGATTACCAAATGGTAATGGGCTTTGTGAGTAACTGATCATTTATAAGCAGTTCAAATATGTATTCTACCCCTTTGTTGAAATTAGTAATGTCGATACTTATTGCAGGGTGATTTGAATAATCATAATAGATGTCCTTTTGTCCCTCGGGTCCGGTAACCGAAAGAAGTTTCACATCGACCTCCGTGCCTTCAATAATTAATGCTGACCCAGCGGCACTTTCCCTTTTATAAGCACAAACCCGAGTACCTAGGTCCTCTTCCAGGCTTATATAGCTCATATATAACGCAAAGAGCGCTCCAGCCGGTTCTCCCAGAATTACACTATCGGTAACGGTAAGTGTATAAATAGGGCCTTCAATTCGGGTATTATTCCAGCCCGATGCAGAACATTCATTACAACCTGTAATGTTTCCGTTGGCTGTAAGGGCAGCTAATTCTTCGCAGCTATTTTTTGATCCCACGGCAGCGATAGGATAATGATGACCATTTACATCAATAATTACCTCCTCATGATAGACAGAACTGGAGGATAAACCCGAAAAATTTAAATTTAAAAAGGATACTGGCGGATTAAAAGTAAAGGTATAACTGCCCGTTTCGCAAGTATAATTATAGGTGTTATATCCCATATAATAGGGACCGGTATCTCCATTACAGTGTGTTGGCTTTTTAAGGTTAGGAATCATTCCACGAGATGAAACGGTTACATTTATATTATTAATATTTTGGGTACCAGACAAATGAGTAACCCTATGAAGAGGCTGACATATTGAGCTCTTTGTGGTCAATAAGAGCAATGAAATAGAAATGAATGAATAAATAAATTTATATCTCATGCCCACAAATATAACCAAAATGCGCAATCGATTTTAAATCAATCAATGCTTGTTTATTCACTATAAAAAGTTGGTAAGTATGGGGAGCTTCAGTAATTAAAAATCAATTGCTGAAGTAAAAACACTCCAGCACCAGCAACATATCCTATTAAAGCTAATAAGCTTATATTTTTCAAATACCATATAAAGCTTATTTTTTCGATCCCCATGGCAGCTACACCAGCAGCAGAACCTATAATTAAAACACTACCTCCTGTACCTGTGCAATAGGCTAGAAATATCCAAAAAGGATGATCCATGGGATATACCGATAAATCATACATGCCTTGGGCAGCAGCTACTAATGGAACATTGTCAACAATGGATGAAAGTAGTCCAAGTGAAAAGACAATTACATTTTCGTAAACAATGGTTTTAGTCATCCAATTGGCAAGGTTGGTGAGAATGCCTGTTGATTGTAATGCGGCAATAGCCAACAGAATACCAAAGAAGAATAAAATGCTCGGGGTATCAATTTTTCTTAGTGCATGAACAACAGACAAATTATGCTTATCTGCTTCATCTCGATCACCATGCAGAATTTCCGTGATAATCCAGAGAATACCTAAGCCAATCAGAATTCCTAAATAAGGAGGTAAATGAGTTAGTGTTTTAAAAACAGGAACCAGCATTAAGATGCACAATCCTGAAATAAGCACAATGGCCTTATGTTTTTGAGGGATAGCACCGAGGTTTGATTTCTCAATAAATACCTCTGGTCGATCTACTTTGCCTTTTAACTTAAAAGAAAGAAAAATAAGGGGTGCCAGCAAACAGACTATACTTGGTATAATAAGTTGAGATATAATAGTTAACGTGGTTATTTGGCCTTCAATCCAAAGCATGGTGGTGGTTACATCACCTATGGGTGACCATGCACCACCGGCATTTGCTGCAATAACAACGATTCCTGCAAAAAATAAACGATCTTTTGGATCGTTAACCAATTTCCGAAGGAGGGAAACAACAACAATAGTAGTCGTTAGATTATCTAACAAGGCAGATAGAAAAAATGTGATAAATGAAATAATCCACAACAGTTTTCTCTTATCCGTTTGTTTAATTTTTTGAGTTATTAAATCAAACCCATCATGCGCATCTATGAGTTCCACAATTGTCATGGCACCTAATAAAAAAAAGAGAATACCAGCCAGCTCGCCCAAATGATGAGATAATTGTTCGTTTACTATATGTGGATCCGAAGAAAATAGAATATAAATTGTCCATAAAATACCACCGGTTAATAGGGCAGTAGCAGCCTTATTGAGCTTTACGGTATGCTCTATGGCAATGAATAAATATCCTATTACAAAAACCGCAACGAGAATTATAGTTAACATAAGTACGTAAATTTAACACCCTCATTTCCAATATAAATCAATGGAAATTCAAATGAACTGGAGGCAAATTAAGTTAAAACTGATAAAAACTAGCGGTTTTAATTATTAAAATTTTGAAATATTCACTCTAATTAGGCTGCAGGACCTATTAATAAAGCATAGTATGAATCCAAATAGTATAGGGGATTTGATGTTTAGGATTCATTAAAAAGTTGGAAACTATTTAATGATAATGGCTTGCTTAATGATTTTGTTTTTTAATTTAAGCTCAATGGTATAAACACCTTTTTTTAATCCCGAGGCATTTATAATAATTTTATTCACTTCAGTAAGGAGATAATGAATACTAATTTTATTCAATTGAGAATCATAAATATTTATTTCAGACTCTTTCAAAAGTTCAGATTCAATGACCCATTCATATCCGGCAGTTGTAACTACGTTAGTTGTAATAAAACCATCATCTAGTAAATTATTCAAGGAATCGGTTATTGCATCTTCTATTACCTCAATACTTGAATTTGGAAGCCCCTTCACATTAATAAGGTCAAATCCAGGGGAGTTACCTCCATAATCCAAACCTACCACCTTTACAAACTTTACAGGATCTTTATAACCAATACTTGCCAAATCTAATGAACTGATATCACAATCATTTACGATACCCAATCTTGTAAATTTTATACCATCGGAGCTTATATATATTTCAGCCTTTTCATTATTACAACCATTCTCGGTAACAAAAATATCATCCTGATTGGGATAATCGATAATTTTATTGTTTGTGAACTCTAGTATTAAATAGCTGCCTGTTGGTAAACTTACAAAATACGCGGTATTGGCACCTTCTATCATATGAGGATCCATGGGGATAGGGAAATTATAACCAATTCCTCCATAAAAATCAGTGAAGAATATATTCGCATAGGAATAGTAAGAACCAACCACTTTATCGGCAAATTCGGTATTGGTGGTTTGCGAATTAAGATAGGTCAGGTTCAGTAAAATGAATATGGAAAGGAATTTCTTCAATACCGTTTTATTAGGAATCATTACTAATAGTAAAGATATAAAATATCATGCCAGTAAATTATTTTAACTCTTTAAAGAATTAAACTTATTTGTTGCTTAGATTTTCCTTAGATGATTTTTTTCTCACCTCCTTAATGGCCCAACGCTTCATTACTTTTTGAATAAAATGTTCCAAAGGGTTGAGGGTGGCTGCTAAAATGACATTCATTACCAGTTGAAATACTGGTACATCGCCTGTAAATTGATTAATATAAGTGGATAAATAAATAAGTACTGATTCGAAAATAATTAAGATAGATAGCAAAGTCATAAAACTACCTAATTTATTTTGATGCGGATTGGAGGAAAATCTAAAGCTTAGGAATATCAGTAGGCCAAGAATAGAAAACTCTATTACATAAAACCAGGGACGATGCCAAAATGGACGCAGAATATTTATTTTTATAATAATTTCATTTGTTTCATATCCATTGGGTTCAATAGCTTTTGCGTGAAATTCGTAGCTCCCAGGTGGTAAATTAGTATACACCGCTTCTCGATGTTCATTATCAGTTATCCATTCATTATCATGGTTTTTTAGATACCACGAATATTTAACATCCCTTGCATTGCTATAACATAGGGCAGCCATTTCGAAATTAATGGTATTTTGGTTGTAGTTTAAAGTAAGGTTAGGACAAGCCGTATCTCCATATATTTCCTCATATACCACTATTTTGTTGACAATTACAGCTTGAACTCGTAATACACCCGTTCTATCATCAGATTTAATATCTCTGATGCGAATTCGACTTGCAGAATTAATGGTGCCAAACCATACATCTCCTTTAGAATCTGTTATGGCAACACAAGAATTGGTTTCCACTGGGGTAAAACCTTGATCATAACCAAGAAAAGTTATTTTTTTTGCATCTACATCAATACATTCAACCCCCTTTTCGTGGCCAATCCAAATTCTTCCTAAGCTATCCTGGGTAATGGACCATGGAGAATCGGAATTTAAACCATTACCAGAGTGCATCATAAACCGGGTTTTTCCATTCCAAGCAATTAATCCTACGTTGCTGCAAAACCACCATAGTTTATGTTTAGCATCGTATAATCCTTGATCTAAACCATTTACTTCTGGGTTAATAATGGTTGTATAATTTTCAGCCTTTTCGTTTTTCCATCGATACAATTCACCTTCATCACCCAAAACCCACAGATAGCCGTATTCATCCATAAACGATGACCGAAAATAACTTTGCGGCAACTCCTCCATAAGGGTAGGAGCCTGATCATGAATACCTAATCGATAGGCACCTTTCTGACTGCAAAAAATACCTGTACCATCAGGTAAAAATGTTAGATGAATAATGGGAATAGTAGTTGGAACGGTTGGTTTAATGGCAAAAATCACCTTCTCATCTTTCATTTTAATGATATCACCGTATAATCCACCAAACCAAACTTCCTTGGTAATAGGGTTTACCTTCATCGCTAAGGCAAGTAATGAGGGTCCTAGTCTAGGATCAGGGTGGTGATGTACATGTTCTCCATCAAATTTAAATATACCATAGTTATCAGAACTAAACCAAATATTACCTTGTTTGTCATCCAGAAGAGCTGCGGTAGAAAGCGGAAGCACTTCATCAGAATAATCAAAATGATCTAGCCCTTTACTATCAAGAATGGCAGCTCCGCCGCCATAAGTACCTACCCAAAAATTACCATACCGATCCTGATAAGTATCCATGATATGCTCATAGGGAAGACCATTGGCGGTAGTAAGCCATTTTATCGATGAATCTCGTTTTATAATGAGTCCCTTGCTAGTAGAAAAATATAAAGCAGAATGGTCATCTGCCTCAAAAATATCCCAAACATTGGTGCTGGACCCTTCTAAGCTTAATAATACATCGGAATGATCGATTTGTCGATTACCTTTTATTTGAATTAATTGCGAAACCCCACCTAACCAAATATCACCGTTACTTGTTTCATAACAATTGAGCAATGTATTGGTTCCTTCATAAATAATTTCGAATTCATAATTCATTTCTTTTGAAAATCTTGCTGCACCGAATGAGCCTGCTGCAATTAGATCACCATTCCTCAACCTTATAATATCCCATGTTTTTTTAAACGGTTGCCCATTTTTAAATTTGATGATTTCTGGCTGTTTGTTTTTGGAGAGCCTAATAATTCCCGTATCTATAGTACCAACAAATAAATCACCATCGTCAGTAAATTCAAGAGTTCTGATTTGGTTTGAGGGTAATCCATTTGATTTATCATATCGATGAAATGAATGACCATCAAACCAAGAAATTCCTTTACCCATAGTGGAAACCCATAACCTATTGGATAGATCAAATTTAATGTCGGATACAAATTTTGAACCCAAGCCGTTGTGGATCGAGTATGTTTTAAATTTATATCCATCAAATCTGCATAAGCCGGCTTCAGTAGCCATCCAAATATATCCTTGTTGGTCTTGTACTATTTTAAAAACTGATGATTGAGGAAGACCATCCTTCACATTTATATTAGTAAATGGAAATCTTTGAGAATATAAACATCCGTTGAATAAAATAATTAAAACACTCCCGAGGAGTATATGTAGAGTTTTTATTTTAGATATTGATTTCAAGTTGATGGAGTCTTACCAACAAAATAACTTAATATAAATTGAATTATTTGTCCACATTGACTTCGAAGTAGACCCTACCAAATGAGACAAAAGGGTTTAAGAATTTCTAATCCTCGGCTAAAACGATCAATTTATCTTCCTTATGGAAAACAATTTTATTCGATTTCACTGGATTAACAACCACTCCATAGCTTTTTGACGCATCAAATTGATCTTGAACAATTCGATAACCTAATACGGTTTGCCCTTTTCTTTTGGCACTGGCCAATAAAGTATAGAAGTTAACCTCCACACCTGCGCGAACATAATCAGTTACTGGTTTTAAATAGATTTCTGAACCTTCAGAATCAAATAAATATTCAAACACCCTCATGAGGTCTTTATTTTCGCTTACCTGACTCATTAATTGACTGATCATTTTGTCGCTTACTACAAAATCATCAGCCTTTGTTACGCTTGCCAATTCTCTATTTCCCACATCCATGATCTCACTAACTATACTTAAATCCTCATCCTTGATATCGGCAATATCACGTAAATGAAGCAAGGTGATTAATGTTTGTGAATCTGCAGATTGTAAATCCATTTTACCGACATAACTCAAAACAATGATATGATCAAATGTCTCAACATTTAAAGAATCTAGCAACGGTCTATCCGTTACATCACCTCTGATAAATTCCACCTTCATATTTTTAGTGGTAGATATCATTGATTTAATTTGTTCCTCGCAATCATCGTAACCTGCAATAATTTTAACAGCCGAGCCAGGTTTTACGTAATTATCCATTTCTCGAATAATTGCAGAGCCTCGATTATTCCATCCAAGAATTAAGGTTTTCTCGGTATTATTTTCAGTTTCTTCACCTTCGGTAAATACGGATTCATCGATATTATAATTTAGGTTATTGTCGAGAATAAGGGTATCGTCATCTTCCGTAATAGCAATGATTTTACTACCATTTTCAATAATACTATCCATAGGTGGATTAATGACAGCCTTACCATCAGGTGTTTGGAATCCCATTACAGCGCTATCCTTGTACATAAAAATAGCTTCACCATAGGTTTTTCCGTACAAGCCCTCTTCATCATTAAAATAGATTTCGGCACCTTCGAACTCCGTTAAACCTGCATATACCACAGATAAACCTGATTGTCGGCAAGTTTGAACCATTATTCTGGATACCAAATCGTCCGTTAATAATAATTCGACTTCGTCTTTACCTACTATTTTTGCAATCTGAATATTTTTCTCATCTCTCATTTCGGCAACGATATGATACGTTCCTTCTTTTCGTTTAGGATTATTAGTAATGGCAAGAATATTTTTAATTGTTTGGGCATCAGGGTCAACATCCTCGGCCACTGGAGCAAGCAGAATAATACTTTTGGCTTCTTGAGGATTAACAATGGCTAGGTCAACCATGTCATTAGGATTTCCACTTCTGCAAATTACCTTAGTGTTTTTAAGTTGAGGACATTTGTCTTTTATCTCATCTTCCATTACAGTTTTTTCCTCGGTTGCTAAAACCACAATTCTGGGTCTTTTTTGATTTTCATTTGCAATCACTAATTCATTAATAATGGTAAACACCTTGGAGTTCCATCCTAAAATTAACTGATGACCACTTTCAACCACAAAACTTCTTCCTTTTCGAAGCTCCTCTAATTTCTCATTGATTACATTACTCAAAACCCCCACAAGGGTCGATACAATAAAAATACCTCCCAAGGTGATCGTTAACATTAATATTCTATACGGCCAACCTGTATCACCGGCTACGGTTCCGGCATCCATCGAACGCATAAGAGTTTGCCATAAGGTTTCAAAAAATGACATGGGTGCAGGTTCGGTGCTTGTTCCATCAGTAGCAGTAACGATAGGGAATATGCTAAATCCCACAATAATGGCTGTTCCAATTAAAATCATTAATAATGTAACCAATGCAAGCCAACCAATTAATGCACTAGGGCCTTTGCTCATTGAATTATCGAACTTGTATTTTAGCTTTTGTCTGAGGGTTGCTTTTGCCATAAAACGAATTTGAATGGTTGAAAATAAAGATAATTTTATTTCACAGGCTAGTTTTTAGATTTCAAATCCACTATTTTTTCATTAAACGCTGCTGTATTCCACGTTCCATAATAGCATTGATGGGAAAGATACAAATAGCAAGGACTGCATTTATCAGTAATTTATACAGCGGCTCACCCTTGCTGAATCGTTCCATGTATGGATCTAAAAGGACTAAAACGAACTCAAAAAGTAAAAGTATTGCAAAAAAAGTAACAGATCTTGCCATCGGAGGACTCACTTTTACAAATCCTATCATGATAACCACCAAGGCTATACCCAACAATCCAATAAACATCC
>JBEIQI010000194.1:0-6117 GCA_040376605.1 Flavobacteriales bacterium
AGTATGTCATGAACCTCTTCATTTGTATAAGTGATATGGCACGACCTCTGTTCTTCAGGTTTGATTTTTTCAACGTCCGCAAAAGAAAAGCCCGTTATCTCTTCATCTCCCTTTTGCTCTTCCATTAGGCTATAATTTAAACTTCGGGAATCTACCCTAGGTGGCGTTCCGGTTTTCATTCTTCCTGACTCAAAGCCGATATCAACCAGTTGCTCGGTAATTCCAAATGAGGCACTTTCGGCCATTCTGCCACCACCAAATTTCTTTTCGCCAATATGAATAAGGCCATTTAAAAAGGTTCCGTTTGTGAGTATAACAGCTTTACTTCGAACCTCTATTCCCATACCCGTTTTTACACCAACCACCTTGTTTGCTTCAATTAATAATCCAGAAACCATGTCTTGCCAGAAATCAACATTAGGGGTTTGCTCAAGCATTAGACGCCACTCCTCTGCAAAGCGCCACCGATCGTTTTGTGCCCTTGGGCTCCACATCGCCGGCCCCTTTGACCTGTTGAGCATTCTAAATTGTATCATTGTCTTGTCGGAGACAATTCCAGAATATCCTCCAATGGCGTCTATTTCACGAACGATTTGACCTTTTGCCACACCACCCATTGCGGGGTTGCAGCTCATTTGTCCAATACGCTGCATGTCCATGGTAATTAATAAAACCCTTGAGCCAAGATTGGCAGCAGAAGCCGCGGCCTCACAACCCGCATGTCCTGCCCCCACCACTATTATATCGTATTCTCCTAACATTTATTCCATTTTTGTTTCACGTGAAACATTAACTAATTTTACCCACCACAAATGTAAAGGTTTTTGCCAAAATAATTCCCAACATAATTAAGGCTAAAATCGTTTTTATTCCAGTACTTAGCAAGAACCCCGCGAAAGAGCCAAGCGCAGATTTAAATGCTTGCTTCGTATCCTTTTTGTAAATCCATTCAAACAAAAAAGCCCCGACAAATGGACCTATTATCATTCCCGGTAATCCAAAAAAGAGACCAACAAGCAGGCCAATAGTGCTTCCCCAGGTACCATATTTAGACCCACCGAATTTTTTAGTACCTATAATTGGTATTATATAGTCCAGGACCAAAACGACTAAAACCAAAACAATAAAAACAACATGCACCCATATTGGCAAATGGTTTAATTTAGAGCTAAAGTGTAAACATAAAAAACCAATATAGGACACCGGCGTGCCCGGAATACCAGGTATAATAGAACCAATTACACCAATAACACCAAGAATAATTGCTAATGAAACCAGAAGCCAATCCATCACAAAGCCAGCATTTTAATTTTTTCTTCCTCTTTTTTACGCATAACAACTACCTCCTTGGGCGCTTTGTCCTTATACCCGCAAAGATGCAAAACCCCGTGAACCATAACACGAGCAAGCTCCGTTAAATAGGGTTGATTATATCCACTAGCATTTTCCTTCACTCGATCAATACTTATATATAATTCCCCGGAAATAACATTACCTTCTCGATAATCAAACGTGATAATATCTGTATAATAATCATGATTTAAGAAAGATCGGTTGATCTCTAATAAATATTCGTCAGAACATAAAATAATGGAAATAGAACCCAATGACAATCCCTCAGATTTGATAACATCCTCTATCCAATCATAATACTTCTTTTTGTGATTCAGCCTGGCACTAATGTCAGTCAGTGCAATGATAACCTTGGACATTATTGGCACTTAAAAGAAAAGGCAACAGAAGACCCGTCCTTATCAAAGTCAACCTTGTCGGCAAGTCTTTTTATAAGAAACACCCCTCTTCCGCATGGTTTATCTATATACTCCGGTTCGGTTGGGTCGGGAAGGCTCCCATAATCGAAACCACGACCCTCGTCAGATACTCTAATCTTTAAAACGGGTTCTGCAAAATCAAAATTAATGATCACCTTTTTATCAGCATCATACTGGTTGCCGTGCATTATTGCATTATTTGCGGCCTCCGTTAAAGCTATAAGAACATTTCCATATAGCTCCTGATTAATATGATATCTATCGAATATCTCGCTTACAAGTCCTTCAACTTTCGAAATCTCATTTATATCTGAATTAAGGGTAACGGTGTTGTCTTTAACTGCGTCCATGTTTAAAAGTTGTTTAGGTATTGGGAAACTTTAGATTTATAATAAGGCCTCATAACAGGCGGTATTGAGCGGATAATTTCCAGCTCAAGACTTTTCTTCTTGAAATAGTCTTCAATAGATTTATTTGTTCCATCATTTTTATCCACTCCTTCATTTGATTTTCGTTTCTCATCTTGATCCTGATTTCTTAGAGCCTTATCAGAATCCATCATTTTTATTTTAATCTCTTCGTTTCTATTAATTGTTTGAGCACTTATTCGTTTATTTAAAATATCCTGCTCATTCTCCTCCATTTTCTTAATAATATCATTTATCTGCTTCTTTTGATCACCCTCTAAATCTTTCGTTAAATCCTGTAATTCCTTTCTAATGCCTTCTTGCTCATTAGCTAATTTAACTAAATCCTTAGCAATATCTCCATTTTCTCCATTTTTTGGAACTTGTCCCTTCATCTTACCTTGCAAATCCATCATTTTTTGCTGAAGACCCATTTGTTTCTGTAATAATCCTTCCATGCCAGGATTGGAACTACCTGGTTTTTTACAACTTTTACTACCTTTGCTTTGCTGCTGACTCATCATTTGTTGCTGCATCTGCTTAATCGCTTCGCTCAGCAAAAGGGCTAAGTTATTCAAAGAGGTCAAAGCGTATTGTTGTTTTTGAACAGAAGATGATTTGTTTCTATCTAGCATAAAGTCAAGCGACTTATCCATTGAAGATTTCACCAATGTAATCTCACGATTCACTATTGATTTTAACTCGACCACTCGTTTACTCAAGGCCAAAAGACTATCCTCAACTACTTTACTATCGTCAATCAATTTTTTCTGTTGCTTTAATAAATCCCTAAACTGTGGATTACTGATATTGGTTTCATTCGTTAAGTTTATTAGGGATTCCTGATCAAAAGAAAGCTTAAGGGTGTTGTCTAACAATTGACGAAGATCCTCCATATTCTCTTCCTTACTTTCCTCTTCCATTGCAGACTGCATACCCGATAATTGATCTTTCATCTCTTGAGCCTTACCCTTCGATTTCTCCATGCTTTTAGACGACTTTCCTTTCTGATTATTTCCTAATTCCTGTTTTGAATTATTCTTTTCACTTTCTGCACCCTCCATTTTTTCGTTAAGACCCTCTAGATCCTTCTTTTCTTCCAAGTCCTTATTTAGGTCCTCCAGTTTCTTCAAATCCTCCTTCAGCTCATTCATTTTCTCATCAATAACATCCTGCTGCTTCTTTAATTCGTTATCATCGAGCTTCTTATCTTCTGCATCCTTTATAAACTGATCTTGCTCTTTCATCAGCTCATCAATTTTATCAATCGTTTCATCCAATTTATTTTCAAACTGCATTTCCTTAAAAAGTGCCAAAGTTCTGTCCAATTCCTTCTCCAAATCCTTATTTGTTAACTCCATTTTATCAAGCGCATCCATCATTTTATTCTTATCCATTTTCTCCATCATCTTATCCAAATCCTCCATCATCTTATTTAAATCTTCATTATTTAACTCATCAAATAATTTATCGATTTGCTCTTGTTTATCCATCAACCTTTTTTCATCATCACTTAACTCTTCATTCTGAATTTCGTTCATGTCTTTATTTTTTTGAACGTCATCCATTTTATCTCTTAATTCCTTCTGCTTCTCCAGAATATCTTCGAGTTTCTTTTTATCATCCCATGAAATATCTTTCTTTTGCAAAATAGATTTCTGCAATTCATCTATTTGCTTCTGTAAATCATCTGACATTGATTTTGAATCAGATAAATCATCTTTAATAGTTTCATTCCTTTTACTAATGGCATCATTGATTTCTTGTGCAGATGGAATGGAGAATGTCATTGTTTGTGATCTGGTGGACTTAGATCCCCTTACCCCATCGTTATCATAAACCTCGAAAAAATAAACCATTTTATCCCCAGGTCCCATATTTAAAAGCTTAGTATCGAACGGATAACTAAATTGCTGGGCAACAAGTCCACCAGAAATTGGAATGCTAACCACACTTTTATCCGCCTCCTTTTGCTCTTTAAATACACTATAATGAAACTTAAGGGATCGCAGGCCATAATCATCCTTTATTTGACCATCAAAGCTTAAAAGGCTTAAAAACACTGAATCTGATTTTTCCTCCACCATTATACTCGGATATAAATCCGGTATCACACTTATTGTGGTACTCAAAGAATCTTTTAATACAATTTTAGAACCGGTATTAATAGGTGTAAGGTAAACAACGTCTGGAGTCATTGCCTTATAACTAAATGAATACTTCCCCGATCCATTAATAAAATAACTGGAATCCGATCGATACACTTTTAATTTATCGGTATTGTCCGAACTGATATTCCAACTTAACTTAGTACCCTCTGGCAGGGTTATATCAGAGGGGTTACTTAAAACCTCGTCTTTCATATTTAAGTAGTCCGGGTAGTCAACCACAATATTAACGGCCTTAATACTTGGTTTACTTATGGCTTTAAGCGAATAAACATCATATTCTTCGTCATCTGCAATAATCTTAAAAGGAATATCATTTTTAATATTCGCAAAAACGAATGAAAACTTGCTTTTATTTAAATCATCTGCCTTATACCTCTTATCATCAAATTCTATAAATATTTTCTCTGGTAATTCATTTCCTTCCAGATGGAAATTGAGAACATAGTCTTCACCAACAATAGCTTCCAAAGGAGCATCGAATAAAATAGTAAAAGGAAACTCGTTCTTAAAAACCTTATTATACTGAACAATTCTTTTAGTTCCTAAATTAATTATTGATGGAAATACAACTACAATAATCCCAAATAATAAAATTACTGGTAAAACAAATTTTAAATATTTCCTATTTTTTTTGTAATCAATAGCAGATTTAAAATCAATAGGTTTTAGTTGATTCGTCTTTTGCTCAATAGAAGCAAGAATAAGTGAATTGTCAGTTTGATTTATTCCATCTAACTGAAGAATATTAACCAATTTATCCTCAACCTCCGGAAAGTGATTACCAATAATCTTAGATGCAGCTTCAAAACTTAACCGCTTTCCAACCTTTGTTAAAGAAAAAAGCGGAATTAAGATAAATTTAGTTAGGACGAATGACGAGGCTAAAACAAAAGATAATAATAAACCAAGTCTAATAGGAGTAGAATATTTACCATAAAACTCCAAAGTAACCACAACTAAATAAAACGCCAGAACAATAGATATGGATAAAAGGGAACCTTTTATAATCTGGTTTTTGTAGTATTTTCTAATAAACCCTTCTAATTTCGGGTATATCTCATTGGTTACTTTATTACCCATACAAAGCCAAGAAACGTATTTATTAACATTTTTGTTTCATAATTAACAGCTTATCTTATCTACTCTTTTTTGATGACGACCCCCTTCAAAAACAGCATTTAAGAATGATTCCACGATTTCTTTTGCTGTTTCTTGTGAAACAAATCTTGCAGGAATAGCTATACAATTTGCATTATTATGTTGTTTGGCCAAAATCGCAACCTCTGGAACCCAACATAAAGCCGATCTAACATTAGAATACTTATTAGCTGTTATATTAACCCCATTCCCTGAACCACAAAAAATAATACCCAAATCTAAATCATTTGAATCTAACTCTTTTGCTAAGGGATGAATGAAATCTGGATAGTCAACACTATCTAATGAATTTGTACCAAAATCTTTTAGATTAAAACCCTTAGAGTTTAAAAAATCCTTGATATATTCCTTGCATTCATATCCAGCATGATCTGCTGCACAACCAATTCTAATCATACTTGTTAGCTAATAATGTTAATAAACCTACTATAAAAGTCTAATAACAAAATTACCATAATTCAGTTCATTTGCCAATTAGACTTAGTAATGAACAAAACAAATATATATTATGGATATTATTAGAAAAAAAGAAACAAGTTAGACACAAAATGAACAGTATTTATAACTTAAATGTACTGTTGAAAAGAGTTATCCAACATTGTTTATTTA
>JBEIQI010000372.1:0-1819 GCA_040376605.1 Flavobacteriales bacterium
ACCTTTTGTATCCATGGACGGATGTTACCAATATGGCTTAAATGCGAAATATTAGGTCTTGCCGGTCCATTTTTATCTACTGCATTCGATAAACGAGCCGAGGTGATGAGAACAATTTTCTTTTGGGTGGCCAACATATGTAATTGGCGGCACATGGCAAAGGTGATGCCATGTTTGTTCCTATAGTTATCGCGTTGGGATATGGTAAAACTATCAAAATCATCGATGATGACATATTGAAGCCCAAAGCGATCGATATACGCTTCCAGTTGGTTTATGATCTTGTCAAAATCTAAGGTGTCGGGCACCCAGGTATGGAGGGGTATTTGTTTGAGCTGATCGTCGAGGTAACAGGTATTGAGGGTTTCTTCAGTAAGTTGAGATTCCCATACCGCTCTATAAGGAAGGTCGGCCAGACGGGTCATCACATCCTCATTCAATCCTTGCTGAGAACGAATCAAACTCACTAAGCCTACTTTATAGCCCTCCACTTTGGCCAGGTTCATAGCCGATTCGAACAGCAAGGTAGAAGCGCCCATTCCGGGTCGCGAAGCAACGAATACGAAATCACCCCATCTATAGCCACCCATGTTGTTATCCAGGTCTTTAAAACCGGTGGGAGCCATATCGGGCGCTTCGGCAAAATAACCATCACACAGGGCTTTATAATAGTGGGCATGAAGTTGCTCAAACTTTTCCATAGGCAATGCAGGTTGATGAGTAGAGATAAAAAATCCCGAAAGAAATTTCCGGGAATTGATCTTACGACAATAATAGAGGATAGTTACAATTTATAAGCAGGTTGTTTAAAAATATCGGGGATGAAATTATGAGAACACACCTGTTCATAATCTAAAGTCCTGATTCTATGATACCAACTCGAAAAGTTTTTGACAAGGGGCAAAACGCAGGGGAAATGCGCTGGGGATCATTCCTTTTTATGGTTGCTTGGGATGATAATAGAAACGATCAAACCAATTCCTACAATGACATCCACAATATTCCACAAAGTTCTTCCCAAATGAATCTTTAATAGGGGTTGAAACAATACAGCCAGTATTATATAAATGACTACTTCTGTTTTATGTCCTTTTTCGTTAGCCAAATATGCCAAAATCCCAAACCCAACTGTTGCTGCAAAACGGACGAATTGGTAGTATCCGTATGGGAAATCTGCGAGGCAAAGAAACAGCATGCCTGCAAGTATTATCTTTATTAATTTGTCCATATTTTATTTATTTTGTTTCACCCTCTCCAAAATCCTCACCATTGCCAAGGTATCCATCTCGCAATAGGCGAGGAGCCCTTCTCTTTGTTTGATCTGTGTCTTCATATCCTGATCCTTTAACTGCGCATAAATAAGGCTGGCTGAGCCTCCATCCTGCACTTCTAAATTCGCATAGTTAAGTTCCGGCACCAAAACCGGTAATACCTTTTTGATGGAATACCTACCTTGAAATTCAGGATGATAATATTGTTTCTTCCGAAACGGAACCATGAGATCTATCAATCGGGTTCTTATCATTTCAATTGCCTGGGAATATTGTGGAAAATCCCTGGCCAATTCTTTTAGCCTGCTGTCTTCAAAAGTTTTGTTCCAAACTACAATGCTCCCTTCATTGCCTATATCACCTAATAATTTTTTTATCAAATCCTCCCGTGGATCATTGGTTCCATCCCCTAAAAAATAGGTATGGTGTAAATCAGCCTCTTTGGAATGTTGAATATGCAATGAATATTGAAAAGGCAATTGCTGGTACGGACGGCTTTCATCAAACTCAGGCACCGCAGGCATCACCGTTTCGAAATCGAAAAAACA
>JBEIQI010000132.1:0-8294 GCA_040376605.1 Flavobacteriales bacterium
ACATCATAAATATCAGACATAAGAGAATCTGTTGCATTAAATTCTAAGGTTTGAAGTTTAATTTTTTCGTAAGAAAATACCTTGGAAGTGTCTTGTAAACCAATCATAATGGTGATTTCCAACTCACCCTGTTTTTTGGCATCGGATATTTTTTTGTATTCGATGGTGCGTCCCTCCACCCAATAATATACTTCTACATAGGGTTTACCTTCTGCTGTATAAAATATATAATAGTCATATCCACCGGATATAGAATATGCTTGAAAACTGATAATTAGAAATAATAGGGCAAGGATGGATCTTTTCATAGAGATCAATTTTGAATCTTTAATAAAGGTACGAAATAAAAAGGCTAACATTGGGTACAAAATTAGCCATTTATCGGTTTTTTTGCTTTTGATTCTTTAAAAACAAGTATAATTGATTACTTAAACCTGCCGTTGGGAGTGTTCCAGGTGACATTACGAACCTTCCTTGATTATCAATTAAAAAGGCTGAAGGATAGGTAATAATTTCATATTCATTTTCTACCTAAGGATCGATGATTAAAAACGTCCATTTTAACTTATGCTCATTTATAAAACTCTGTAATGATGCATAAGTGCAACTTGAGCAAACAGTAATAAAATTAATATCCTTCCTATATTCATCATAGATATTTTTTAATGCTGTAATTTCCCGGATGCTGGCTGCATCATCTGTTGAGAAAAAGGACAGGTACATGTTTTTATTATTATATTCTGTTAGTGCATGAATATTCCCTTCTGTATCTTTTCCTTCAAAATTAAAGTATTGACTTCCGGGTTTCATTCTGCTGATTATTTGAATAAAATACTCGGCAATTCCTTTTATTTCAAGGGTATTTGATTTGGCTTTCAGTTCCAATACCAGGTTTTCTAATTTATATTTATCGTAACCTGGCATATAATACAGTTCAAACAATCCTTTCAAACAAATCAATTCGGCCAATCGCGGATCATCGCCAAATTCATGACGTTGAATATTGATTAATACCGTGTCAATGGGTGTTCCATTTTGAATGGCATTTTTTAGGTTAGAATTGTTGGCATTTCTTAGCACTTCACTCATGATACCGGTATAAAAATTATTGAAAAACGACATGTATTGAGGATGCTGATACAAAATGGGCTTTCCTTTTAAATAAGTTTGATAAAGTGTTTTTTGGCTTTTAAACGATGCATCCGACATGAGCTCAACCAGTTTGTATTCTTTATACTGTTTAAAGAATGGATTTTGAATATAATCATATTTAAGATCCATGCTATCGATAAATTTTTTGAGTTTATTACGGATGCTACCGTTAGCAAAATCCTCGTAGTTATAAATGGTAAAATAGTTGATTTGGTAATCCAGATTAGAGGTTTGATAAATTAATAAATTGGTATCTGTCTCGGTAGGATAAAAAAGGTTTTCGCCATTGGGATCGGGGATTTCAAGATTGTAGAGATGCCCAGGTTCAAGCAAGATTGAATGGCTGGCATCACCAATATGTAAAAAATATTCGCCTGTTAAACCACCTTCTACCACTAGGTTAAATTTTCCATCCCCACCAATGGTTTGGGTTGCTTTAAGTACCTCAGATCGGGTTATATAATCGTTGTATTGAGTTAATGCCACAGGGGTATTGGCTAATAATGGAGCATTTCCAATGATCTCGATATTGGTTTTTTGAGCACGCAAAATGCCGGTGATGGCAATGAGGAATATGAATTGGCGCAAGTACATAGGTAAATTTAAGGGATATACCATTAACGTAATTATTTCAATAACTATTATTCAATAATGATGCCGGAAGGTATAAATTGACTAATGTCTCCATTATGTTTATGAATATCTCTAACAATGGATGAATTGATGGCTGATAATCCTGGACTACTTACAATAAAAATGGTCTCAATATCAGGACTGAGGGCATTATTAGCTTGTGCTATGTTTCTTTCGAATTCAAAATCGGTAGAAGAACGAAGCCCCCTTAAGATAAATTTAGCTCCCTTTTCTTTGCAATAATTAACGGTTAGCGTATCATAAGATTCGATTTTTACCTGAGTATAATCCTTAAAAACCGTTTTTAACCAATTTTGACGTTGTTCTAATGTAAAATAAGTTTGTTTATTAGAGTTGTGTCCAATAGCTATAATAATTTCATCAAATAATGGAAGCGCTTTGAGAACTATAGCCTCATGACCTTTTGTTACCGGATCAAATGTGCCTGGATAAACAGCAATTCTTTTCATAGAGATCAATTAAAACTGAAAGATACTAAAGTTAACATTACCATAATTTCTACATTCGATAAAATGAGGCGTATCATTAAATGAATCCTCATCGCCATGCTCCAAAATTAACAATCCACCAGATTTAACCAGCTTATTCTTGATGATGATTTCCGGTATTCCCTTTAATTGCCTAAGGGCATAAGGTGGATCAGCAAAAATAAGATCTACCGTTATTTTTGTACTACCTAAAAATTTAAATACATCGTCCTTAATAATTCTTATTCCGGTAACCTTCCAGCTCTCCATAGTTTGGCGAAGAAATTGAACACAGTGTCTGTTGTTATCTACGGCAATAATATCTTTACATCCTCTAGAGGCCATTTCCAAACTAATAGCTCCCGTACCGCTAAATAGGTCAATAAATGAGATATCTTCGAAATCGACTCGGCTGTTGAGCAGATTGAATAAGCCTGTTCGGGCAAAATCGGTGGTTGGCCTAACCGGTAAATTAGAAGGAGCTTGTATGATTCGACCTTTGTAATGGCCGCTGATAATTCGCATTGAACAAAGATACAAAAGGTTTACTTGAAGAGCCTGAATTATTTGAATCATTTTTTTTAACACTTTTGTAACATGGAAATTATTACCAAAGGGCATATTTATTTTGCCATTGCATTTATTATTGTTTTTGCTATTGTTTTAGTTGTGGTATATCTCAAGGATATGAAATTACATCGGAAGAATTATAAAAACTCATGGAAGATAATCCTCATTCTCGCCATTCTTTTTGTTTTGTTTTTATTCTTTAAAAACTGGCTTATTCAGGTTTAATCGCAAGCAATAGTTCCTTCAATTCGCTTAAGATGGCGGCCGTTGCACCCCAGAGTCGTTCGTTTTCAACTTCAAAATAAGGAGCATTAATTTGCCATCCGTTGGGTCCACCGGCTTTAAATGAGCCTTGTTTTATTATTTCATCGTTCAATAAAATATCCACCGGGGGTAAAATGATTTTTTCTACTTCCTTTTGATCTAATCGAAAGCTTGGGGGATGGGCACAATAACCAACATACGGATAAACTAAAAAATTACTAGGAGGGATATATATTCTGGATAAGGATCCTAATAATTGGATTTTATCTGCCCTAATGCCTACTTCCTCTTCTGTTTCTCTTAATGCCGTATAAACATAATCGGAATCTGTTTCTTCTGATTTGCCCCCCGGAAAACTTATTTGTCCGCTATGCACACCATCGTAACTGGGTCGTTTAATTAAAACCATCTTTAACACTTCCTCTTCAGGAAATAAAACAATCATTACAGCGCTGGTTCGTACATCTGTGGAAGTAGATAATAAATAGGATTCGGTATCGATACGACCATTTGGAGTCATTTTAGCATGGGCCGAGGTTCCTGGCAATTCTTTAGCTAATAATATTTCCAGCTGGCTAATCCATTTATGCATTGTACAAAAGTATAAATAATGAGGAGTTTTTTTGTCATTTTTAAGTTGATTGTTTTGGCCCCCGGGTGAAGTGATAGCTGGCCGTAAGCCTTGGTGGCCAAGCTTGATGGCCATTGGATGTAGCCGGTGCAAATACAATAGCCATTTAGCTTGGCCAGACAAGGCTAAGGCCACTAAAACGAAACACGGATAGGGGCCCCAACATTTATTTAGATTTAATTTAATATTAATGTAGCCCTGATTAAATTATCCTTGCTTTGTGCAGGGTTTTCCATATTAAATGGGCACTTCTAATGGTTACGTTTTAGTATTATATCAATGGTTATGTATTGTTTTCCAAGGTTTATTGGATAGGATATACAGTTTCCTTTTGAGACTTATGCCTTCCCTTTGAATATTAAGCATTTGTTAAACCAGGACCTTAACATGATTATATCTTTATTAAAAACAACCAATTAATGGTTGTTGAATTAATTAATAATACTAATTTTGAAATAAAGCACCACTTTCTATGCCTTTTAAGGAATCTGAGTTAATCATTACACCTCGCGGATCTGTTTACCATCTAGACCTTAGGCCGGAGAATGTAGGCGATTACGTGATATTGGTGGGTGATCCTGATAGGGTAAAGGAGGTTTCGAAACATTTTGAATCTATAGAGTTTAAAACTCAAAATCGTGAGTTTATTACTCATACAGGCAAATTAGGGAATAAAAGAGTAAGTTGCATTTCTACCGGTATTGGCACAGATAATATCGATATCGTATTGAATGAATTGGATGCGGCGGTAAATATTAACCTGGATAGCCGTGAAGAAAACTCCCAAAAAAAATCGTTGAATCTGATTAGAATTGGAACCACCGGTTCATTACAATCTACTTTGGAGGTGGATCAGTATATAGCCTCGGAGTTTGTGATTGGTTTGGACGGTCTTTTAAATTATTATAAATACAACAAGAGTATTGAACAAATGGACGTGATTGACCAATTTATTTGGCAAACAGGTTATCCGTATGTTTTCGCTAAACCCTATGTTTTTAAGGCCAGCGAGAAACTTTTGAATATGATGAAGGCAAAATGCCACACGGGAATTACCATTACGGCTCCTGGATTTTATGCACCTCAAGGTCGGCAATTGCGCTATGAATTGATGAATCCGGAGCTCATTGATAATTATACCAAGTTTAGATATGGCTCGTTAAAGGCCACTAATTTAGAAATGGAAGCTTCAGCTCTTTATGGTCTAGGAACGATGCTGGGTCATCAGGTTTGCACTGTTTGTGCTGTTGTGGCTAATAGGGTTAATAAAACATTTTCGAAAGATGGCCATGCCGCTGTGGATGGTTTGATTAAATTTGTACTCGAAAGCATTGCTAAAGCTTAATGAGTAACACAACACAAGTAAAGTTAGTTTTAAAGAAAGATCATTTACCCCTGATGGAACATTTTAATACCATTCAGGGCGAAGGCTTTAATACGGGTAAAGCTGCCTATTTTATTCGATTGGCAGGTTGCGATGTAGGTTGTGTTTGGTGCGATGTTAAAGATAGTTGGGATGCCAATAAACATCCCCAAATAAGTATTCAAGACATGCTCGGTTTTATTCAAAACGCCAAAGCTAATAATGTTGTTATTACTGGCGGAGAGCCATTGATATATGATTTAACTGGTTTAACCACCTTACTCAAAAGTAAAGGATTGAATACATGGATTGAAACATCCGGGGCATATGCTATCTCCGGAAACTGGGATTGGATTTGTCTATCTCCTAAAAAATTTAAAAAACCGGTAGAAAGCATCTATCAACATGCTAATGAGCTTAAAATAGTCGTTTATCATAAATCGGATTTTGAATGGGCTATAGAACATGCTTCTAAAGTAACTCAGGCATGTAAATTGTATATTCAACCAGAATGGAGTAAAAGAGATGAAATGACTCCTGCTATTATTGAATTTGTAAAAGAGCATCCTGAGTGGACCATCAGCCTGCAAACACATAAATATCTTAACATACCATAAATATGTCAGCATTTCGATCTTTTAACTTAGTTATATTTTTAACCACCACCTTTTTGCTAAGTTGCACTGCCGTTGCCCAAACCAAATATTCATCAAACAATAAAAAGGCTATTAAATGTTTTGAGGCTGGCTTGAAGTGTTATAACGAGTTTGATGATAAATGTGCCATTAAAAATTTTGATTGTGCCATCAAATCTGATCCAAAATTTGGCGAGCCATACCTAGCCAAAGCTTATTTGTATAAAGAAAAAAAGGAATATGACAATGCCATAGAAAATCTATTAAAGGTGTTGGAAATTGATTCTAAAGAATTCTCTGAAGGTTTTATAGCCTTAGGTGACATTTATCATGAGCAGTTTAAGTTTGGATTGGCCGGAAAAGCTTATTTAGATTATATAGCTAATACAAAAAAGATAAAAGAAGAAAGAAAACTTATTTATGAGAAAAAGGCCTATGCAAATTTTATTGCGGACTCTATTGTAACTCATCCAGTGCCATTTGAACCAAAGAACATGGGGCCTAATATTAATAGTGCCAATAGCGAATATCATCCATCTTTAACCGCTGATGGTTCATTTCTTATATATACGGTTTTGGAGCCTGGATCTAGTCAATCCTGCGCTACCTTAAATGGGAAAATGGAGGATTTTTATGAATCTACCTTTGCGAATAATGAGTGGAAATTAAGAAAGAATAGCGGCAAACCCCTTAATTCCGACTGTAATGAAGGGGCTGCAAATTTATCGCCTGATGGAAGATATTTGTTTTTTGCTGCCACCACCAAAGTAAGTATGTCTGATAATTCAATGGACATTTATTATTCGGAAAAGATGGGAAATAACTGGACAATTCCAAAAGCCCTTCCGGATAATGTAAATTCTACGGCCTTCGAATCTCAACCATCTTTTTCTAGCGATGGAAAAACACTTTATTTTACCAGTTCAAGAGGCGGTGGTTATGGTGGAAATGATATATGGAAAACGACCTTAAAGGAAGATGGTTCGTGGACTAATCCTGTAAACTTAGGTCCGGAAATTAATAGCAACGGCAACGAAATTTCGCCGTTTATACATCCAGACAATGAAACTTTCTATTTTGCTTCGGATGGTAGATTTGGGGTAGGCGGTTACGACTTTTATTTCAGCAGAACGGATGCTAATAGTAATTTTACTTCTCCTCAAAATATTGGCTATCCTATCAATACTCCTTATGACGAAAGAAGTTTGCTCATTAGTGCTGATGGGACCAAGGGTTATTTTGCCAGTAAAAACCTCGACAATGGAATGGGGGAGTACGACTTGTATTATTTTGATTTGTATAAAGAAGCTCAACCTGTTTATACTACCTACTTAAAAGGACATATCTATGATGAAAAAACCAAAGTTCCGTTACAAGCCAATTTCGAATTAATTGATGTGGAAACTGGTAAAACGATTATTACCTCTTTTTCGGATGAGAAAACGGGAGATTTTTTAGTTTCCATTCCTGAAAACCGCAGATATGCTCTGAATGTAAATGCCGAAGGATATTTGTTTTATTCTGGATCGTTTGATATGAAGCTTGAAGATAAACGTGAGCCATTTTTAGTGGATATAGGTTTAAAGAAAATTGAAATTGGAAGTACCATTGTTTTAAAGAACATATTTTTTGATACCGACAAGTACGATTTAAAGCAAGAATCGACGGTTGAATTAGAAAAGTTGGTTGCCTTATTAAACAAGAATCCTAAACTCACCATTGAAATTTCTGGTCATACGGATAACCAAGGTTCTAAAACATATAATCAAAACTTATCTCAAAACCGGTCCAAATCGGTTTATGATTATCTTGTTAACAAAGGTATCTCAGCCTCCAGATTGACCTATAAAGGATATGGAGATACGATGCCCATTTCCGAGAACAATACGGAGGAGGGCAGGGCTTTAAACAGGCGAACTGAATTTAAGGTAACTGGAAAGTAAAATTGGCTTTTTCTTATTGGTTTTCTAACCAAAATCTCTTACATTTATCTACAATCCAAAGGAGTTTTTTATGAAAAGAGCTATTAGTATAATATCCTCCTTATTCATTTTATCTGGATTATCGGCTCAAAGTCGATTTTCCTTTGTAGAGAACAAAGGTCAATGGGATGGGGATTTTCGATATAAAGCGGACATTCCGGGTGGAGTGATGTTTTTGGAAAATAATGGAATTACCTATCATATGGTGGATTGGAGTGAATGGCATGATATGCATGGGAAGCCATTAACCCTTGATCATGATCCAATTCTAAAAGGACATGCCGTAAAAGTTAAGTTTGTTAATAGCAACCAACCAACTGCTATAAAGGCATCAGAACCTCAATCGTATTACAATAATTATTATAGAGGCAATAATCCGCAAAACTGGGTTCATAAGCTTTATCCGGTGGGGAATGTATTATTACAAAATATCTGGCCTGGAATCGATATTCAATATTATACGGCTGGTGGTAAATTGAAGTATGATTTTATTATTAAGGCTGGAGCAGATCATTCAAATATCTCATTAAATTATTCAGGTGCAGATGATATGTATTTAAAGGATGGTGGTTTGAT
>JBEIQI010000260.1:0-4224 GCA_040376605.1 Flavobacteriales bacterium
GAAATGATTAAAATGGGTACCGGCGCCATTGAAATAAAAAGTGGATATGGACTCACCACGGTTGATGAAATAAAAATGTTGAAGGTTATCAAACAATTGAAGGAGAACAATTCTATCCGAATCAAAAGTACCTTCCTGGGTGCACATGCCCTACCCGTGGAATATAAAAATAATAGAGAAGGTTATATTCAGGAAATCACCTCAAAAATGCTCCCTCAAATTGCTGAAGAAGGACTTGCTGATTATTGCGATGTATTTTGCGATAAAGGTTTTTTTACGGTAGACGAGACAGATACTATTCTATCAGCAGCACTAAAATTGGGATTAAAACCAAAGATACACGCCAACGAATTAGATTATAGCGGAGGAATACAAGTTGGGGTAAAACACCAAGCCATCAGTGTTGACCATTTAGAATTTACAGGTGAGGAAGAATTGGAGGTACTTTTAAATAGTACAACCATGCCTACCTTATTGCCCAACACCGCTTTCTTTTTGCGATTGCATTATCCACCAGCCCGAAAAATGATGGAAGCCGGACTTCCCTTGTCACTTGCCAGTGACTATAATCCCGGAAGTTCCCCATCCGGAAATATGTTTTTTGTGATGTCATTGGCATGTATTCAAATGAAAATGTTACCTGAAGAGGTTTTAAATGCGGCCACCATTAATGCATCCTATGCAATGGAACTTCAATCATCTAATGGAAGTATTACACCGGGAAAAGATGCTAGTTTTATGATCACCGAAAAAATACCTTCTTATACTTATCTCATGTATTCGTTCGGTCGTCCTTGTATTGATCAGGTTTATATCAAAGGAAAAAAGTTAGCATGAGTTGGATTAAACATTTGATAAAATATTATTTCTCTGGGTTTATTTATCGGGATCGATTAAGTGCAACGGTACAATTACAGCAAAAAAAAATGGCATTGAATTATTTGGATGCCAAATCCCGAAACCATTTACCACCTATTAAAGAAACGGGGTTTAAAGTATTTTCTCAATTTGAAGAAGATGGTTATCTTTTGTATATATTTTCAATAATTGGTCATGGAAATAAAACTTTCATCGAAATTGGTGCCAACGATGGGATCAATAGTAATTGCAGCAACCTCTGTATTCATTTTGGATGGAGTGGTTTATTTTTCGAAGGAAATGCTCAATTAATTAAACGTGGCCAACGTTTTTTTTCTAAGTATCCAACCCCCTATCATCCTAAACCAATTTTCAAACAAGCCATTATTACCCGAGAAAATATCAATGAACTAATAGCTGAAGGTGGTTTAAGAGGTGAAATAGATTTATTATCGATTGACATCGATGGAAATGATTATTGGGTTTGGGATGCCATTACACAAGTAAATCCACGGGTAGTAATTATTGAAACGCATGTAGAATTTGGGATGAAACCTATTGTAGTTCCTTACGATCCCAATTATATGTATCCCGGTAAACATCCCATTTATCATGGGGCCTCGCCGGCTGCCATGAATATACTTGCCCGTACCAAGGGATATAGATTAGTGGTGACCAATGATTTGGGCATCAACCATATTTATTTGCGAAATGATTTAGCATTGGATGAAATACCTGAAATAGAAGTAGCTACTACATTAACGCATCCTAAAACGGTAGCTAGCTTTAGATCTTTTGAGGAAATAAAAGATTGGGAGTTTAAGGAAGTATAAATTGAATAGGTAGATCTGAATCCTTATTAATCTTTTTGCGATAATTTCAATCGTTTAAAATATCGCAACTTCATGATTCCAATGAGGGTTACACCCAAGAATAAAAACAATACCACCCAGTAACCCAGGGCCAATTCGGTAGTTACCATTTTATTGGAATAATCATTTTGAAAAATGGTATTCCCTTGATGGGTTGTAGGCATGGTAATTTTAATATAATACTGCAAAGCCAACATTGAAATGAAACCCACCAAACTCATTATTATTTGAGCAAAACTCCCCCATTTCCCTTTTAAAATAGCCAAAATAAGTCCACCCAGGGCAGCCAAAAAGGCTAATATGGTAAAAAATCTGGCTTCTCGAGGATGATCGGTGGTATCTTCGAATTTCTCCGGAATTTGGTTCATATCCTCGGTTTCGGAATAACTTTGCTCGTGATAGGGTGCTTCATCGATATATGCCTCGTAATCCTTTTTTAGATTTTTTTTCCATTCGAAAAACTCCTTCGCTTTTTGTAACCTATAATAGGCCGATGTTGGAGAGGATGTTAACTCATATCTTTCGGATTTCCCATTTCCTTTATTCTTGCCTGTCATAATATCAAAACCGGAGAAAGAAGCCACCACTTTTCCATTGCATTTAATATTAATGAACGACATGAAAAAACAAAGGACAATTACTCCAAAGAATCCGGGAGCTGTTGCACGATGATAAACAGCCCGAATGGTGGTTTTCTCCTGAAATTTCTCCTTCTCTGGAATGCCAATTTGTGGAATATAACCGGGTTGATGATTGTTATCTGCCATAACTCAATTCGATGAATAAATATAGAAAATTTAATTAGATTTGATAAAATCAAATTTTATGAAGTCATGGTTTAAAGTGGGTGCTATGTTGTTAACGATTCACCTCATGTCTTTACAAGCACAAGCACCTCTGGGAATCAACTACCAGGCAGTAGTTAGGAATGCCGGCGGAAATGTAATAGCTAGTTCACCAGTGGGTCTAAAGGTAAATATCCGACAAGGTTCACCCACCGGTACCATTGTTTATTCCGAATCATTTACACCTACTACTACCACCATTGGATTAGTAAATGTAGTTATTGGGCAAGGTGCCGTCTTATCTGGAACCTTTAATATCATTGATTGGAGTACCGGAATCTATTTTTGTGAATTGGGATTAGACCCTGCAGGAGGCAGTGCTTATACTACTATGGGCAATCAACAACTCATGAGTGTACCATATGCATTATATGCTGAAACGAGTGGTAACAGCGTTACCACCTATACAGCAGGAACTGGAATAAATATAGCCGGAACCATTATTTCCAACACAGGTGATACGGATGCTTCAAATGATATTACCAATTCAACCATTGCGGGTGGTGACCTTACCGGAACCTATCCCAATCCTTCTTTGGTAAATACTGGCGTTACAGCTAATACCTATGGTAGTTCTACCTTGATTCCGGTAATAACGGTTGATGCTAAAGGCCGAATTACAGCAGCATCAACGGTGGCTGTATCAGGTGGCAGCGGTGTTACCTTAGATCAGGCGTATGATTTTGGCGGTGCTGGCGCAGGTAGAACGATTACAACGGATGCAGGATCGGTAAGAATAAATAATGCGGGTGCTAATACCACCGGTTTAGAAGTGAATTCTTCGGTTAATAATTCAACGGCTGTTTTGGCCAATGTAGCAGGCACTGGCGTTGGATTTAGAGCAGAAAGTACTTCACCAGCCAATACATTTGCAGTAATTCAAGCAAATACCAATAGCACCGCAAATACCAATTCGGCCATTTTGGGTAATAATAGTGGTGGCGGATTTGGGGTAGCAGGTCAAATACCAAGTGGAGCAACAGGTGCTTCTGCTGTTTATGGAAATAATTTAAGAACTACCGGTGGTATTGGTACTGAAGGAATTGGTTTTAATGGAGTTGCGGGCAGCAGTGCTTATAACCAAGGTTATGGAATGTATGGTTCCAATGTTTCAACACCTGTTATTGCTTCCAATTATTTATCCGTAGGGGTTGCAGGTGTAGCCGCTAATGGCGTTGGTGTGCAAGGGCAAACCAATAACGGACAACTCTATGGAGTTTACGGCCAAAATATTAATGCTGGTGTTGTAAATAACAATGTGGCTATTTATGGTCGTTCCAGCACCGGGGTTGGGGTATTGGGTGAATGTGTAAATTTAAGTTATTATGGTTTGTTTGCCAATGGAAATTTTGGAGCGTCGGGTACAAAGGCCTTTGTAATAGATCATCCGGCTGATCCTGAAAATAAATTCCTAAAACATTATTCAATAGAATCGGATGAGGTATTAAATGTTTACAGAGGTACCATAACATGTGATGCCAATGGAGAAGCAACCGTAATTCTACCTGATTTTGTTGATTTAATTAATATCAATTATACCTATATACTTACCCCAATAGGCAATTTTGCCCCCATTTATGTAAAAGAAAAAATGAATGTAGGTAGATTTAAAATTGCCGGAGCCCTGCCTGGTATGGAGGTTAGCTGGC
>JBEIQI010000049.1:0-15326 GCA_040376605.1 Flavobacteriales bacterium
AGTTTAAGCTTTTGTTTTTCGTAATAAATGGGATATTGATACGGGCCAATATATCTCAATAAGGGGATATGCAAGGTTTGTAAAAACAAAGCAAAACAAAAACTCATGAAGGTTGCCAGCAAATGAATAACAAAGATGACTTGCATATTATCTAAATATTAATCAAAAAAACATAAAACTTTCGGATTCTATATTATATTTGAACTTGAAATTGAAATTAACAACCAAAAATTAGTGATATGGGTAAAGGAGATAAAAAATCAAAAAGAGGTAAAATAGCCCTTGGAAGCTCTGGAGTGAGCCGTAAGCGTAAGAAAGCTAAAAAAGTAGCACCTGCAGCAAAAGCTAAAGCAGCAGTAAAAGAAGTAAAAGAAAAAGTAAAGAAAGCTCCGGCGGTTAAAAAACCAAAGAAAGAAAAAGAAGCTCCTGCTGAATAATCTTGAAGCCCTGATAAAACATCAGGGCTTTTTTTATGGGTTTATGGGGCCAATCTTTCTATAATCCACTGACCCTGATCTAATCGATACCGAATTCTATCATGTAACCTTCCTGGGCGGCCTTGCCAAAATTCAATCATGGTAGGCTTTACGATATATCCTCCCCAAAAAGATGGTTTTTCGATTTCTACTTTATTTTTCCAGGTAAGCTCAACTTCCGCCCATAATTTATCCAATGCCTCTCTTGATTCAATTACTCTGCTTTGTGGGGATGCCCAGGCGGAGATTTGACTTTCGATGGGCCGGCTTTTATAATATTCTACCGACTCCAGAATGGTCAATTTTTCAACGATCCCTTCAATTCTCACCTGCCTCTCTAAATCTACCCAAAAAAAGTTGAGGGATACGGCAGGATTTTTAGCCATATCTTCGCCTTTATCGCTGTTATAATTGGTATAAAAACTAAATCCATGAGCCCCTACATTTCTCAATAATACAATGCGGCTGTGTGGATGATTCTTTGAATCGACCGTAGAAAGCACCATGGCATTGGGCTCATTTACCTCGGCATTGGCGGCATCTACCATCCATTTTTCGAATTGAACAATAGGATTTTTATGAACATCCTTTTCGTCTAAGGCCATCATAGAATAGTCCTTTCTCAACTTATTTAAATATTCTTTCATGCCGCTTTATTTATTGTACAAAGTACAATAAAATTGATTTTAATTACAATGATCATTTTCATAATTTTCATCCATTCTCAAACGGATGTTAGACTACCCGAATTGAAAAAGAAAATAAAATGATTCTTAGGTTAAAAAGTAGAATTTCAAATGGTTGTTGTAAGCCACTCCTTTGAACTCATGCGATAAAGATTCTGTTTTACCAGAATTTAGGAATAAAGCGACCTGTTTTCTTTTGGTACTCTTTATAATCCGGATATTTTTCGGCAGAGATGGCTTCACTAAAATCGGAGCTTCCCTGAAACAAAATCACTAATAATAAACATCCTGCTATTGACCAGTTGATCCATTGCCCGGTAGCCGCCACTCCTAATAAATAAAAACAGATCCAAATAGCTTGTTCTCCTAAATAGTTAGGATGTCTCATATACTTCCAAAGTCCGGTATGGGTAAATCCTTTTTTATAGATGCCCTCTAATTTCTCCCCAGCGTTCATTTTTCTATGCTTTTCCTGCTGGTAATTCCATTGTTGCTGATCAGCCACCGTTTCGATAATAACGAAAAATAAAAATCCTGCTGCAGCTACATAATCAAGCCATCCAAGAGGAGTTGCTGATCCTTTCAACGCCACCAAAATAGGTAAGGTGAACAATAAAATCAATCCGTTTTGATATAAACAGATAAAGAATAAATTAAATAAAAACCATCTTACCCTTCCTTTTAATTCTGGTTTAGCTCTTAAAACACCCCAACGATAATCCTCTTCACCGGCCCAAAACTTCCAAGTATAAGCTCCCCTTCTGGAAAAATTATAGGTTAATCGAATGCCCCAAATACTTACTAAAATGGCCATCAAAACCATACGATCATTCATTCCACCTGCATAAGCAATATACCATGCATATATCAATGGCACAATGCTCCATATTTTATCCACCTGACTGCAGTTACCGGTAAGTTCTCCTAAAATAAAACATGTCATGGCCACCCCCAAATAAATATAGATGCTGTTCCATAAAATGGTGGATTGCTCGGGTGACAAAGGCACATCAAAATAAAAGGATATGATAGGAACTACAATAAGGGTAAGAATGAGAATAATAATCGTTTTAACCATGCGATAAGTTTTGTTTTGAAACAAAGTTGATATTAAATTGTTTAATTATTAAGGAGTTATTTGTATTCTTTTTACTGTATCTGCTTCATAATGGCCTCCTAGGTTATCATCATTTCCGGGCACAGACCAGAATTCTACAGCAATTCCGAAATTTTTAAACTGCCACATTTTTTCGTAATAATCTTCGGTGGGTTTACCTGTTTCAGCAGGTTCTCCCCATAATCGAACTACTTTGGGATAAGTATCTCCTATTTTTACTCCATAAATTTCACCTGTAAAATGAGTGCCTCCCTTAAACCATGTAAACACTAAACCCGTTACTTTGGAACCATCAGCATTGGTATAAACAACCATTCCAATGGGGAAATAACTAGCAAAATTATCACCTGATTTATCCGGTGTTCCCAAGGATTGTTTTTTAGTCGCCCAATCATCTCCAATTTTAACAGGAGCGGTATAGGATAATTTTTTCTCGTTGGGATAAATAGATTTACAAGAGGTAAAAACTAAAGCTAATACTAAAATGAAACCTGTTTTTTTCATGGCGGTGAATATCTCAAATAGTTAGACCTAATAAATTATTTGGCCTTAAAGCTGTTAATGAAGTTTTTCGAAAAATCACTCAGAATTAATCTTCCACTTATTTCTGCCCGCTGTTCTAAAAACTCATCCCAGTTTTCAGTTCCTTGCCAGGCGACTCTTTTTAATTCTTTCATGGCTTCCGGGCTCGACTTAGCTAACGTTTCGGCCAGCTTATCTATTGTAATGTCTAATTCAATTTCATCAATACATACATCCATAAACATGCCATAGTTTTTTGCCCATTCAGCATCTCTCCATTCTGCTGCATTAATGGCTAAGGAGGTAAATGCAGAAGTACCGATTTTACGTTCAACAGCTGGTCCTACTACAAAGGGTCCAATACCAACGGCCAGTTCGCTTAGTTTTACCGATGCCTCTTCGGTGGCAACACAATAATCCACAGCACAGGCTAATCCAACTCCGCCACCTACGGCCTTCCCTTGAACTCTACCAATAACAAATTTATCTACTTTCCTGATAGCATTAATGACTCCTGCAAAACCCATGAAAAACTCCTTCGCAGGGGCAAACTCCGTTAACGAAAGGAGTTCATCAAATGAAGCACCTGAACAAAATGCCCCACGACCTTCACTTCTAATGATGATTACCTTCACTTCAGGATTTTCTCCCATGGCATAAATAGCCGAAGCAAATTCTTTTAGCACCTTGCTGGGAAGTGAATTACTCTTAGGATGATGAAAAGTAACGGTCCCAATTCCATTTTTTACTTCGGTTTTTATTCCGCCTTGTATAATTGCTTCTGACATAATTTTTTTACTTGAATTTATTTAAAAATCTTCATCAAATACTATTGATCTTTGCGTTGTACCATAGTTAAAATGGTTGCTACACCTGTAATCTCATCGTTTTCATCAAAAATTTCGACTAACCATTTTACGATACCCTTATCTATATCATCTCCCCGTTTAAAATCCTCTGGTTTTTCAATAACACGTTTATCATTCGGTAGTTTTTCTTTACAAGTAAATCGAATATATACCTCACTACCCGGATAGGTAGGCTTGGTAAAACGTAATTCATCAATTCCATAATTGAGCAATACCGGATTTTTTTCATAACTATCTACAAATAATCCTGCAGCTACACTCACCATAAAATACCCATGAGCCACCTGCTGTTCAAACATAGTACCATTAAAGTCTGTCGTTTTTATATGTGCATAAAAATGATCTCCTGTAAGATCTGCAAAACGATCAATATCCTCGGAAGTAATGATTCTTTTTTCGGTAATCAGTTGATCTCCAATTTCCAATTCCTCAAAATACTTTTGAAATGGATGTTTCCCCGGATTTTTTCCCTTAGCATTGGGCTGATATACATTGGTAATATCTGTAATCATAGTTGGAGAACCTTGAATAGCCGTTCTTTGTAAATAATGTTTCACCCCGCGAATTCCACCCATTTCTTCTCCACCACCGGCTCTTCCAGGACCGCCATGCACCAACAATGGTAATGGAGAACCATGTCCAGTACTTTCTTTAGCACATTCATTATTCAACACTAAAATTCTACCATGATGTGAGGCAGCATTTACTACATAATGTTTGGCTTGTTTCCAATCGGAGGTAACAATGGTTGAACATAAACTTCCTTTACCCAATTTACTTAAGGCTACTGCTTCTTCAATACCCTTGTAAGGCATTAAGGTACTCACCGGTCCAAAAGCTTCTACCTCATGAACCTCCATTGCGCTAAAAGGTTTGTTATTCATTAATAAAATAGGGGACATAAATGCACCTGCTGCGGCATCTGCATCTATTACCTCTACACTATCCATGCTACCATATATTATTTGAGACGAAGCTAATAACTTTTGAACTTGTTCTTTTACCTCATTTCGTTGAGTTTCGCCGGCTAAACTACCCATTCTCACTTTT
Organism: Flavobacteriales bacterium; assembly: GCA_040376605.1. Classification (GTDB taxonomy): domain Bacteria; phylum Bacteroidota; class Bacteroidia; order CAIKAF01; family CAIKAF01; genus JANWKQ01. The sequence goes on from JBEIQI010000049.1 coordinate 4,721, forward strand.
TCGTTGAGTGGATTTCCGATTACTGTTTGTGCAAGTGCCGTTCCTACAGCTTTTGCCACATCCTCCATTTTATTTTCAGGAACAAAAATTCTACGAATTCCTGTACAACGCTGACCCGCCTTTAAGGTCATTTCCTTGCGAATTTCTTTTACAAAAATGTCCCACTCAGGCATTCCTGGCTCAACATCTTCCCCTAAAACAATACAATTTAAAGAATCAGCCTCCATATTAAAGGGTACCGATTCTCTGATGATTTGTGGATTTGACTTTAACATGAATCCAGTAGAAGCAGAACCTGTAAATGTAATTACATCCTGACTGTTGACATGCTCTAAAAGATCTCCAGCGCTTCCACAAATTAATTGTAAAGAACCTTCGGGCAATATTTTAGAATCAATTATTTCCTTTACCACCGCTTCGGTTAAATATGAAGTAACGGTGGCAGGTTTTACAATACATGGCATTCCGGCCAATAAGTTAACCGCTATTTTTTCCAACATACCCCATACTGGAAAGTTGAAAGCATTGATATGAACAGCTACCCCATCTTTAGGAACCAAAATATGAGTTCCCATGAAGGTGCTGTTTTTACTAAGGTTATGGCTTTCACCATCAATACAAAATGTCTCATCTGGGAATTTACGTCTCAACGAAGCATTGGCAAAAATATTTCCAATTCCTCCCTCAATATCCACCCAACTATCTGCTTTGGTGGCCCCTGTTTGATAGCTGATCGCATAAAAAACGTCCAGTTTAGTTCTTAAATGAATGGCCAAGGCTTTTAACATATTTCCACGGGCATGAAAGGTCATTTTTCGTAAAGCAGGATTCCCTACTTGGCGGGCATAGTTCGCCATTCCTTTAAAATCAATTCCCTTGGATGAAGCTGATGCAATAGGATTTCCAGTTACGGCATTAAACAATATCTGTCCCTCTCCTATTCCTTCAATCCATTGTCCTTGTGCATAATTCGACAATTTTTTAATATCTGTACCTGTTGAAACTAAAGTCATAATTCTCTGTAATTTAAGGGCTCTAAACTACATATTGGCGAGTTATTATGCAAAAACCAAATGATGAATAAAGACTTCATTTTAAATTAAATTTCAATAATTTTGTTTTGATTAATCGGTAAATTTGAAGGTTAATTAGTTATAATGAAAAGGAATCTAACTGTTATAATATTCTTATTAACCTCAACCTTAAGTTTATGTGCACAAGCCGTTGGGGATTTTAGGTCCTTTCAAACGGGGAATTGGAGTGCAACGACCACTTGGGAACGTTTTGATGGTACCTCATGGATTAATCCAGCGCCATCAACCCCTAACAATACTAGTGGTTTTGTTACCATTCGAAATACACATTTGGTAACGGTCACAGTGAATGTAACTATGGACCAGGTAACCATTGATGCGGGTGGAACCCTACAAAACAATGCTGCCAATGTTATTACGATTGCCAATAGCGGTGTCGTTGCATCTGAATTAATTGTAAATGGAGTTTTTATTGAAAACGGAAATACGAGTACTGTATGGAATGCTGGGGCTACCTGGAATTTAGGGGTAAATGGCACCTATGTAAAAACAGGAAATACTAGTTCAAATAATTGGCAAAATAATTATGAAGGTGGCATTGCCACTGTCCCAGCTACTTCTAATTGGGTATTACGAAAAACCACAGCTACTGCTCCGCAATTAACTACTATTGGTGCCTTTTATGGGAATCTGACAATAGAGAATTGGTCAGGTGGGTTATGGGTCACTTCGGTAGGTTCTACTTTTCAAGGTGCTGGAGGCTTCCCAACCGTTAAAGGTACTTTAGATATTGGAGGGGTTGCCGGATTGGGAAATGTGTACTTTTTAAACCAGCATACCAATGCTCAACCAACCTTGGTTTTGGGGGATGTAATCGTAAGAAACGGAAGTTTCTTTTGTAATAATGGAACGGGATTAGAAGTTCAAGGAAATATGAATATTGTAGGCCAAATAACCTATGATGCCTGTGATCCCCGACGTATTGTATTTTCGGGTCCGAATGCACAAACCATTACAGTGACAGGTTTATTTATGATTTGGGACCTTATCATGAATAAATCTGCGAATGCTGTAACCCTCAATAGCCCTATTCAAATTGATAATTTGGCCACCTTCACCAGTGGTGTCATCAATACAACGGCAGTTAATCTGGTCAATTTTTATTTGTATGCCTCTGTGGCTGGGGCCAATAACAATTCTTATATCAACGGGCCAGCCAGAAGACATGGTCCCACAGGACTTACCTTTCCCGTTGGTAAATCAGGTGCATACAGACCCATTATTTTAGGAAATGCAACAGTCAATAATATTTTTTGGACGGAGGCTTTCCAAAATGGATGCGCATCTTTATGTCTGGCTTCTGCCTATGTTGGCCCTAACGGAGCTTGGACCATTACCAACGGTGCTAATGGAGCAGCACCCAACGAATGGTATGTAAGTGGAGCGGAATGCGGTAATGCTGCCAATACCTGCGGATCAGCATGTGCTGGAACGGACCCATCCTTGCATATTGGTAACCAGGCCACTTCTACAGTTGCATGTGGATTTTGTCTTGGTGGGGATTGCGGAGCTGCCTATGATGCAAGCAGTGTAGGTGGGCTTAATTGTTTAGCATGCCCCGTCACTTGCAATAATTCCATTGTAACCAATAAAAGAATAGAATCACCCACCATTAATTGCACAGGAAAATCGAATGTTCAGGTACGTTTTAATTATATAGAAAATGGATCGGGAACCAACGACAATGCGTCTTTGTATTATTTTGATGGAGTTAGTTGGATCCTAGTGATAGATTTACCTAAAACAAGTGCTAGTAATTGTGCCGGAGGACAGCATTGTTGGACAACTTATTCTGCTGCGCTTCCTTTAAGTGCTGCCAACAACCCTAATGTAAAAATTGGATTTTTATGGGTAAATAATGCAGATGCCACCGGATCAGACCCTTCCTTTGCCGTGGATGACATACAAGTTTTTGAATTTAATAATTCCCAATTTACTGCCGAATATTTTCCAAACAATCCTCAAGTACCTTATGGAAATACATTGGCTCCTACGCTTACTGCCCTTAGCAATTGCGAATATTGGATTCTTGATAGAACCGTGGGAACAGATTCCCGAACCGTTGGTTTAACCTGGAATGCGGCCACGTGTTTTAATACTGCCTTCGCTAGTTTTGAAGTAGCCCGATATGATGGTATTTCAACCTGGCAGGATCATAATGGAATTGTGGTTGGTGCAGCCGCTGCAGGAACAGTTACTACTCCTGCCGTAGTTTCCAATTTTAGTCCTTTTGCTATTGCATATGTTCCCCTACCATTACCTGTTGAAATGGGCAATATTGATATCACTTGTGAAGACGGCAATGCCGTTATCAAATGGAGTACATATACGGAAATTAACAATGAATATTTTACCATTGAACGTAGTTCAGACATGCTTGTATGGGAGGAAGTAGGAAGAGTTTCAGGAATGGGTAATAGCAATGTGATGAATACTTATAGTTGGACAGATATCAATCCTATAGGTGTTTCTTATTATAGAATTAAGCAAATTGATTTCGACGGAAAATATAAAGTATTTGATCCATTAACTTTAGATTGCGATGCTAGAAAGGATTGGATCAAAGTGTATCCCAATCCAACCTCCGGATTAATTAATATAGAACTTAGCTCCGGAATTCAATTTGAACAGCCAGCCATCTACAATAGTGTAGGTCAATTTGTAAGCAATTTATCTTCCATCCCTTCACAAGGCGAATCTATTTATACTGCTGATATTTCCTTTTTACCACCAGGAACTTATTATTTGAGAATGATGGTGAACGGCGAATGGATGATGAGACCTGTTATACTTATTCGTTAAACTTTTCTGTATTTTTGATGAATGGGTGGTGTTTATCGAAAATTAGATGTTACCAAAACAATAGAAACGATTGATCAACTGCGGTTGCGGATTGGTGATAGATTTCCGGATTCAGGTTTATTTAATGTTTGTGGTGAATTGCGAGAAATTGCTACACACAGTAATCACACAATAAGGTTTGTTTCTCGCCCCATCTACTGGTTGCGTATTGGATTCGGATTCTTGATTTTGGCAGGTCTCGTTACCCTTGTGTACTCGTTTACCCTCATTGATCCTGAAATGGGTGAAATAGAATTTGTTGATTTGGTTCAAGCAGCTGAATCTTCTGTTAATGATCTTATTTTTATTGGGGCGGCCATTTATTTTTTATTTCGAACAGAGACCATTATCAAGCGAAAAAGAGCCTTAAAAGATTTACATGAATTAAGAACGATTGCTCATGTAATTGATATGCATCAACTCACCAAGGATCCTAAAAGTTTAAATGCCAATGGAACCCAACATTCGCCAAAACGAGAGATGAATAATTATGAATTATCCCGCTATTTAGATTATTGTAGCGAAATGCTCTCCTTAACTAGCAAAGTTTCCGCATTATATGCCAACGATTATAATGATGAGGTGGTATTAAATACTATCAATGAAATTGAAGATCTCACCACGAGTCTAAGCGGTAAAGTTTGGCAGAAGATTATGATTATAAAAACAGAAGATTAATCTTATTTAAAACCAATTTTATAAAAATGAAAAAGGGATAAGTATCCCGCCTATCCACTTTTCTATCATAAATCAATGGTGCCTTATTTAATTTCCCAGCTCATACTAGTGGTTCGTGTTCCTCCGGGAACGGAAATTTTTATGTTATCAAAAACTACCCTCGTTCCTTTAGCTAAGCTTCGCATTTTGGGATGAATGTCACTTGGAATTTGATTTCCAGGAATGCTATTTCTAATGACATTATTACCATTATTCATTTTAAAATAAAAGTATGAATGGATTGAAGTTTTGATTTCAAACGCTACTATTTTTAAGAATTATAACTTTAATATAACATTAATAATCCAAACCTTGAACTTCAACTTTTTATGATTATCTTTATAATAATGCTATTATTTTTTATAAAATATTACCAACCACACTTAGGATGTTTCAGACCAACCAAATTAATTTTAACATTTTACGACAACGTGCCTACAACCTGAGATGGGCATCTGTTCCTCGAGATGTTATTCCACTCACAGCTGCAGACCCAGATTTCAAATGCTCACCTATTATTATTGAAGCTATTGAACGGTATATAAAAGAAGGTTATTTCTCATACGCACCGGCTGAAGGTCTTCCCGAATTTAGAGATGCTGTTCACCATTTTTTCTTAACAAAACGAAATTATACTATCAACCCAAATCAGATTCTACCGGTCGACAGCGCTGCTTACGGCATCTATTTAGTTTGCAAAACGTTTCTAGAACCTAACGATGAAGCCATAATTTTTGACCCTGTAGATTTTTTATTTCAATATTCCATTGAAAATTTGGGCGCTAAAGCTGTTCGTTTTTCAATTCCTCCAGGTATTGAAAAGGTTAACTTTTCAAATATTGAAGAATTAATAACTCCAAAAACCAAATTAATTTGTTTGTGCAATCCGTTAAATCCTACAGGAAAGGTATTTAAAAGAGAAGAATTAGAGGAACTTGGAAAAATTGCAGTAAAGCATAATTTAATCATATTATCCGATGAAATCTGGAGTGACATAGTATTCAAACCGCATGTTTTTACAAGCATAGGAAGTATTTCCGACAAAATCTCTAACAATGTTGTTACGATTAGCGGCTTTAGTAAATCCTATGGACTCGCAGGATTAAGGATAGGATTTGTCGCATCAACAAACAAGAAATTATTTGAACGAATTTTTAACAACTCCTTACATAATTCAACTGTACACGGAGCAAATTCAATAGGTCAAATTGCAGCTACCGCCGCATTGAATAATGCTCAAGATTGGTTGTCAGAATTTGTTCTTCATTTACAATCCATGAGGGATTTACTCACAGATAGAATTAACGCTATTCAAGATTTAAAGACCATTACTCCCGAAGGGTGTTACGTGAGTTTTATCGACATTACCAAAACTGGCATGAGCTCGGAAGAATTTCATAAACATATTTTAGAAAAAGCAAAAGTAGCGGTCGTTCCAGGATTGAGTAAGTGGTTTGGCCCTGGCGCAGAAGGGTATATCCGAATTAGTTTTGCTACCTCTTCTGACATTTTAATAGACGCAATAAATCGAATAGAAAAAAGCCTATGAAAGTAGTCATTATTGGAGGAGGTATTGCAGGTCTAACTCAAGGTATTTTCTTTAGAAAACATGGGTATGACGTAACGGTTTATGAACGAACAAACGAAATACAAACAAGAGGTAACGCTTTTTTAATGAATGGCGAAGGTTTAAATCACTTAAAATCCTTTTCAGAAAGTAAAGCGGATGATATTCCCAATAAAAAAGTAGATATTTTTAGTTTAAAAAGACCAAGTAACGAAGAACTTATTAAAATTAGTTTGGATGACTGGTATTGCATCAAACGGGTTGATTTAGTAAAATTTCTTATTTCGTTTTACACCAATGAAACATTAAAATTTGGATATGAATTTTCTCATTTTGATTGGGAAGACGATCAAGCAAAAACGGTCTTTTTTAAAAATGGTGAAAAAGTACAAGGTGAAATCATAATTGGAGCAGATGGAAGTAATTCAGCCATTAGAAATGAGCTATTTGGCAAAACTCAATACACTCCAATTGAAGTTAAAGAAGTTGTTGGAATTTCATCCTACTCTTCTGAATCAGAGTACAATGAATTTCAGAAATTTCAGAGCGATAAAGAAGGTTTATCGTTTGGATTTATTCCTGCCACAGCAAATGAATGTGTTTGGTTCATGCAATACGATACAAAGTTTGAAAATGATTTTGAAATCAACTCACCAAAATTATTGAAAGAATTTTGTTATTCTCAACTGAAAGACTTTCCTCATATTGTAAGTAAAGTTTTAGATGGAAATAATTTTTCAAACTCCTATATTTGGAATACCCGCGATTTTGATTTGCTTCCTATTTTTCATAAAGGCAATGTAGTATTGATTGGAGATGCTGCTCATTTATCTCTTCCGTTTACAAGTGCTGGAACAACAAACGCTATTAAAGACGCTGCAATCTTAACGGAATCCCTTATCAAGATCAAAAGTGTAGAAACGGCATTTTCAAATTATTATAAACAACGAAGTCAAGATCTTTCAAGACATATTCAACAAGGAAGAGATCTAAAGCAAATTTTCCTTGAACCAGAGAAGCATAGTGAACGAGGTTTTATTCTGCCACTGATTTCTGATAAATATAAAGCTAGGAAAAAAACGATTGATAAAGCGCTTACAGTAACCTATTTTACCGATCCAATTTGCTCAAGCTGTTGGGTATTACAACCAATTTTACGAAAATTACTTCTGGAATATGACGACCACATTGTCATTGAATATCGAATGGGTGGTCTTTTACCAAGTTGGGACGGTTACTCCGATAAAAGAATTACAAAGCCCTCTGATGCAGCTGCCTTGTGGGATGAAATAAGAAAAAAAGAAAAAATACCAATTAATGGTGATGTTTGGTTAGATGACCCACTAATGTCATCTCACCCTCCTTGTATTGCCTTTAAAGCAGCTCAAAGACAAGATAAGGACAAAGCCATTTTCTTTTTAAGAAGGTTGAAAGAAATGTTATTCATGGAAAAAAAGAATATTAACAAATGGGGAAATTTGGAAAGAGCGGCATTATTTTGCGGCTTAGATGCTGCTCTGTTACAAAAAGACATGAATAATCAAGGAATTATTGACTTTAAAAAAGATTTGGAATTAGCAAAAAAAATGGAAATTAGAGTATTTCCTACTTTGATTTTTAATCATACAGGATTTGAGTCTGAAATATTGAAAGGCCTAAAATCTTATGAAATTGTTGAAGAAACAATTTTGAAATTTATTCCGAATGCCAAAAAGAATTATAGTCTTCCTGCACCTGAAGATTTATTCAAATTGTACAATAATATGACAGAAAAAGAATTTGCATTTTTATTGAATTTAGATCAACAATCGGCCAATATAGAACTTGAAAAATTAAACAAACAAGGAGTAATTTCAAAAATGAACGTTAAGGAGGTAGAATATTGGAAACGCCTCTAGATTTCTTTGCTAAGAGTTAACTTTGTTTAAAAAACTTGCGCTTATAATTTGGGGTATAAATGTGTAATGAGCTTTAATTTTGCGCATCATTTAAGCTTAAAATTTCAATGTGACATTTCGGTTAACGAATATCAAGATCGTAATCTGCAAGGAGACCAGGTAATCCCTCTATTGAAATTTTTAATTTATTTACCTTGTTTTGAGATGGATTAAGTTGAAAATTTATGGCTGTTTCAAAAGAAGCTTCTTCTAAATTTGTATTTTCAAATATCGGATGTGACAAATCAGATTGAGCAAAACTACTATTGAATAAATTAGAATCTGTAAAATCAATCTCTTGAAGTAAGCACTTATAAAATTGAGTGGTTTTCAAAGGCAAATTATAAAAAGAACATTGCGCGACTTTTGCCAGTTACAAAATATTAATCATTTTTTGTAGGGCATTCATTATTCTACCAGCCATATGTTTTTTGGTTTAAGGTTAATAATTAATGGATGATTGCTCAGGTCGTTTTTATTCCTGCTATCAAACTAATGAAGTCGCACCTCTGAAATGAAGAATGAATAATTATGAAAACATTTCTGAGAAAATCGATTAATAATTGCTCATGGACATAATTGACAATAATAAATTAATGATAATTTAATTGGCATTAAATAAATATTAATATATCATTCCATATTATTACACCCTCAGTAATTTCAACCTATTCAACGTGATTAAAAAAAGATAAAATTAAATTTATCGAGTATTTATGACCTACTAAATCCATTAAAGACCAAATTTCCCAATTCTCATTTTTTGTTTAAATTTTGCTACGTATATTTGGCTAACTATTAAACTCAACAGTGAACCAATCCGAGTTAATATTAAGGACATATAGAGCCATCACTTCACATTTAGGTAAACCCTATTATATAATGGAAGGGATTCCGGCAAATGATGGATCGAATCAAATTCTATTCAGCAGTCCGAATATTAAAGAAATTGTCGGCTTAACTCAATTTGATCTATCCCATGATTCAAGCCAATTTTACGATTCTATACACCCTGACTTTATAGGTGCTTATTTCGAAAGTAACAAAAGACTTTTGAAAACATCCGAGTCGGAAAAAAGGATTTATTTAATTAAGAATAAAGAAACAGGTCAATTTGTTCCGGTGGAAGAATTAGCCAGTACTCGATTAAATTTAGAGAAAAATCGGTATGAAATCTATTGCTCCTTAAGAAGTGTGACTGGAAGTTTTGAGGCGGAGGATGAAACGGATATTGAAATGATTTCGAAAGCTTTTATCAAAATCAATCATCTTGATCCGGAAAGTAAGGCCAAAATATTTGAACCCACTCAAGAGTTTATTGACTCCATGTCTAAACATTTTAAGATGAACGCTTGTCGATTCTATGGGTTTAATGAAAGTAAAAAAGAATTATTTATTCTAGCTGATAGTCAAACCAAAAGGTATAAGCAGTTGATAGAGTCCTCGACCCGTCTCAAAACCAGATCGATTGTACCAAATTATAGTAAGGACAACTATTTGTATGAATTGTTCTTTCAAAGAAAAAATATTGTTCTTACCGAAAAAGATGATATTATTAAGGTGCTCAAATCCCATACTGATAATTCACTTATAAAATGCGTGGCATCCGCTGCTGTTAGAATATATCGACTAAAATCTTTTGGCATATTGCCTATTATTTGTGCTGATAATAAATTGGTTGGATTGGTAACTTTTGGATCTTCTCAACTATATAACCAAGCCGAATTGAAAGAGATTTACGATTTTACAACAACCAACACCTTTGTTTTTACCTGCCTGTTGGAGAATTATTGTGCGGAGTTATAAATCATCTCTTTCCATTTTTATAGGTACTTATCGATTATATTAAAAAATATAATCAATAAATAAATAACAAAAGGCCGATATAAACACCGAGGATATAATATTTAAGAAAAACCCGGCAGAGGTCATTTGATATAGCTTAATTTTTTTGCTGGCATAAACGATGGCATTGGGCGGTGTTCCCATGGGTAGCATAAAGGCGCAAGTAGCCCCAAGTGTAACGGGAAGACAATATAACATCGGATTGGCATTCATGGCGATGGCAATGGTTCCCACTACCGGAACAAATACGGTAACTAAAGCCACATTGCTCATTAACTCTGAAAGAAACACGGCTGCTAGGGTAAGACTAATGATCATAATTAAATGCCCCCCGGAAGAATTACTAGCTATGTTACTCCCAACCAATTGCATAAGACCTGATTTCTCCATAGCCATTGCCAAACATAAGCCCCCGCCGAACAATAATAAAATTCCCCATTTTACCTTTTTTAAATCCTTTATATTCATAATCATCAAGGAGGCCGTTGAGCCGGAAGGGATCACTAACATGAGAAATGCACCCCATAGTGCAACGGCCGTATCATCAAACTTAAAGGCCCAGCCCCAACGTTTAATTTCTGTAGGAATATGTGCCAAATGCAATA
>JBEIQI010000370.1:0-1890 GCA_040376605.1 Flavobacteriales bacterium
ATGTCCAATCTATTCGTTCTTGTTGGCGATTCTTTTGAAAGTGAGCCAACCAATAAAGTGATGATTTCATGATTTAAAATTTTTTACTTGGTTCATTCCATATTTTAGTGATGATTTTTGAATCAATTGTATCCACCATCCTAACAACAGCAATACAATGACTAACAATAGGAAATACAATTTATTCCGCATATACAATAATTTTATTAATCTAACTGAAATGGCCCTGGGGGTGAAGCAGGTAGCTCCTAATATTTTTTATTAGGTTCTCTTTACAAGCAAAGAGCGACGTGAGAAGCTCCTTTGCTTGTATTTAGAGAACTTTATAAAAATTAAACGGACTACTGCGTAACACCCGAAATGGGCCCCTTGTTTTCTTCTTTTAAAATGAGTTTTTCATCATGATCATTTTTAGTCCATGAAATTTTTCGGGAGAAGAACATTACTAATGAAAGGATAAAAAACAATCCAACACTACCTGCTAATAATGCATAATCTTCTAATTGAATTAAAGAGAATATAAATAGATAAAGAACTGAGATTAAAATTCCAAATACAATGCCTGTTCTAATACTTTTAAACACCATGGAAGTATATATGCTTATTTGTAATATAACCGCGGCAGAAGCGATTGCATAAGCGATATCAAAGCCTGTATATTCGCTAATGGATAAAAGCAAAGTATAGAAAATTAAAAGCGCTGCCCCCACCCAAATATATTGAGCTGCACTAATTCTTTTTTTCTGCAAGAGTTCGATAAAAACATACACCACGAAGGTTAAGGTGATAATAAGCAGAGCATACTTTATACTTCGTTCTGTTTTGGAATAATGATCTTGACCTTGTAATAATTTTACCCCTAATTTAGATTCAAAGGTGGCTTCGGAATGGTAAGCATCGGTAAATCGATCTGGAATAGTTTTCCTTACGTCCATAATGTTCCAGGTAGCAAGAAACCCTTTGTCGGTGACTTTATTTTCGGGCAATACCCTTCCTGTAAAAGATGGTATACTCCAGGGAGAACTTAGTTCAACATGGGTTTTATTGGCAAAAGGTTGTAGGTTCAATTGCTCGTACCCCTTTAATTTTATAGCAAAAGAAAATGTTTGCTTGGATTGACTGGTATCAGCAACCAATTGAATAGGTGCGGCAATACCATCCTGAATAAATTGAACATCGTATGGGTTAGCCTTAAACTCTGATGTTGAACCGTTGGATGCCAAATAAATGGCGTCTTCCATACCGGCATAATCGGCAATACTTAAAACCAATTGCGATTGATCCCATAATATTCCTCCATTGGTAGCCAAATTAGAGTCGATAGCAAATTGATTGAAATTTCCGGTATAATTTAACTGTGATTGATACAATACTACCTTATATAAACTGCGATGCTTAACTGTTGGCTCCATGTTACCCTTTATAGAAAGATCGTTGGGTTTGATCCAGATATATTCTAAACCATCCACTTTATTGATCCCATTTTTATATTTTGGAACCATGAGCATGGGCCCTTTTATTGTTTGCTCCGATGCCCATTTGGCAATTACCTCCTCCTTTACTTCCTGTTGTCGATATTTCCGTTCCTTCACCAAATCTTGTATTAGGAATTGGGGGATGAGCAGAAATAAAATTAAAAAGAAAATAAAGATCCCCCGGAATACCAGGTAAAATTTATCATAGAACTGTGTGAATTGATTTTTCATGCTATTTGATTTATTTGTTTATTTTAAAAGTGCTTTGTTTTTCAAAGTAACGAGACAAAAAAAATATTATTGTAATTTTTTGATCATTTTTTCCAATGCATCTAAATGTGCTTTAAATGCTTTTTCTCCCAATTTGGTGGCACAATAAGTTGTATTGGTCTTTCTTCCAATAAAACCCTTTTGA
>JBEIQI010000059.1:0-14035 GCA_040376605.1 Flavobacteriales bacterium
CCAATAATATATTTGGTACACTATACAATGCATCCATTTACCATTATACTAGCAACAGTTTCAAAATGAAACTTAATGGAGATTATACTTATGCCGTAAATGGATTTAATGCTGCGCGAAATGGGTACTTGCTTATTGGTCAGGAACAGCCTTTTGGTGGTGGTATACCTTTTGGATACCTCCAGAATAAGGGAGCATTTAGTAGATTGCACCTACACGATAATGCAAGTGTTGGTGGCTTTTACGATGTAGAATCTGGTTATCGCCCATGGATGAGAAATGGGGTCTATTTTTCCGGATTTAGTGATGCCGGTTACCTAGGTCAAAAATCCAATGGATTTGACAATACCGATATGATTTTTACCTGGAGCGATAATTCAGGACAAGATAACATGACCTTTGCTTTTACCAGATTTACTGGATTGGCACCTAACAGTACAACCGTTACCAGTGGTGACTTAACAGGTGAAGGTATTAACGGAAGGGAAGTAATGCGATTTGCTGCATCTGGTAACATAGGAATGGGGCCACGTTTTGATGCCGGGAATCCGCCAGCTAGTGATCTTCACATCCGTAGCGAAAATTTAACCAGTTCGTTTTTATTAATTGATAATCAGGAAGCATTGGCATCAAATCCTACAGCCACTTCAGCTACGAATGGGGGTTTATTTGGTATGCTCGGAAATGCTAATCCTTTGTTAAATGGAAATATATTGTTGTACAACCAAGAAAATCGTCATTTGTTATTAGGTACTAATTATGGGGTGAATCCTGTGACTGCTACACCTAGTAATGCAAATGAAAAAGTGAGGATAACAGCCGTTGGAACTCCAACTGATTTACCGGTTGGCGGATACGGTGTCTACAATCCATTTGGTCGGCCTCTTGCCGATACGTATGTTGCGATAAGTGCCAATCCAGCCAATTCAATAAAGCGACCCACCAGTTTGTTACAAATGGGTGATGACATGGATCCTTCAAGCGGCATAAGGAATTGGATGTATACGGGAACAATGATTTCCAGAGAAACGGATCATTTATTTATAGGTCTTAAGAATGAGGGGTTAAATAGAAATGATGCGGTGATTGCTTGGGGCGATGATGATTTGATAGGTTCACCCGGTATTGGTCCAGATAACTTAAGGTTTATTTTTACAGAAACGACAGTATTTGGCACTACGACAGCTACCGATAATGATGGTGCCGAGGTGGGCCGTTTTGTACCCAGTTGTGATGGCTGTCCGGTTCAAAAAGCATCGTTTGGAATCGGTGATTTTTCACCTACTTCATCACAGCCTTATGGTAATCCAAATTACATTGGTGCCACATTGGATATAGACGGAGATTTAAGAGTTAGAACTGTAACACCAAATCCAGCCCTTAATCGCGTTTTAGTAATAGACCCATTGGACCAAAATAGAGTTCATTATAGGGATATTAGCAATTTGTATAACTCGAATAATGGTATTTACAATAACAATAATTTATTTCAATGGGGAGTTTCGTGTGCTGATCCAAATTTTGCAACGAATGTAGCTGCCTTTGGGATAAACACAGATAGATCGTTGCAATTAACAGCTGATTTCCATTTTTTCGATCCATCACTTGTTGGAGGTTTTATAGGCATTGGATCAACACCTGCTACGAATTGTACTCCTTTGCAAAATCGATTAGTTATCGAAGCTTTAGGTCCAGATCAATCCGGTATCCGCCTCATGGATTTAACATTCTCATCTCCTGCTTCGGCCAATAATGGTAAAGTCTTATCAGTTGACAATGACGGGGATATTATTTTAGTGGACAACGGTGCCGCTAATAATGGACTATATTCTAATAATGGTATATTACAATTAGGTGTAGATTGTAACAATCCAAATTTTAATGTAGTTTATCCAGGTCAAGGTTTTAATGATGATAGAGCAATAGGCTTAACCGGAAACAATCTTATTTTTGATGGAAATGGAGGTGGCCAAGTTGGTATTGGAATGGGACCTTGTTCAGCAGTTAATAATAGACTAGAGATAACAGGATTAGGACCGGATCAATCTGGATTAAGGTTTACCAATCTTACTATTAATTCTCCTTCATTTACACCTGCACCGGGCTTTGAACAATATTTAACGGTTACTTTGGATGGAGACGTTGTTTTGGCAAATTTACCTCCTAGCGCCGGTGGCATTGTTACTGCAGATAACGGTTTAATCATTAATAACCCAGGGAATGTGCAGTTAGGCCAAATTAACTCAGGATCTGGTGTTTTAGCTGGTGCTCAATTATTAAGGGATTCTGAAATTCCTATGAATGGATTTAATATGATTTTTTATGGAATTGGAAATCCTGGGAATAATATTTTTAGCATCGGTCAGGAAAATTCTTTTGGTAATCCATTATTAACGGCAAAGAATTTTGTTTTCAACGATACAGAAAATAATGCAGGTCTCTTTTATACAAAAGTTGGAAATCTAACTGGCACATCTAATGCTTTAGTGCCTGGTGTAGTTGGTGTAATGGGTAAGACTGAAAACCTAAATGGTGGTGCTCCCACTTCCACTCGATCAATGACAGGAGTATACGGTCATGCAGATGGTGCAAATAACACAGCTAATTATCAGCATCATTTATATGGTGTTTATGGTCAGGCTACTCATAAAACAAATTCAGCATTAACAGTGGCACATGGAGTTTATGGTACTGTAAATTCTCTTGGAACTGCTGGGATCTCATATGGTGGGTATTTTAGATCTTATGTAACGAATGGTACTACCAATTACGGAGTTAAGGGTGAAGCAAATTTCGGAACAGCATCTAATATTGGCGGATGGTTTAATGCTTCAGGGGCCAATGCTACGGGAGTATATTGCACGGCTTCTATTGGTTCGGGCAACAATGCAATTATAATCAATGGAGAAGGTTTCCAAATTGCTGGTGGTAATAATTTTTCCGATTCTCTAATCAAAACAAATGTGCAGGATTTAACCAATGCAACTCAGATATTGTCTCAATTAGATCCTAAAACATTTGAGTTTAGATATAATGATTTTCCAACTATCAATTTTGACCATGATAGCCACTTTGGTGTTATCGCTCAGGATGTAGAGGATGTCTTACCAACTTTGGTAGGTGTAGGCACTATACCAGCGGTATTGAACTCGAATAATAATATTATTTATCCTGCACAGACAATTAAAACCGTAGTTTATGAAGAGTTTATTCCAATTCTCATCGCCGGTTTCAACGAACAAAGTGAAAAAATCACTTCTCAGGATTCAATCATTAACTCACAAGATTCGGTAATCAGCAACTTACAATCGCAGCTGAATAATTTTCAAACTCAATTGAATGATATGATGGCGATGATTAACAATTGTTGTGCTCAAGGAAATAATTTGAATACTCCTGACATAAATAATAATCAAAACCAGTATAACGTAACCAATATTGAGGTAAAGTTAACGGATAATGATTGTGTGTTGAATGTTAACTCTCCTAATCCGTTTAGAGATAATACTACCATTAATTATGTGATACCTGAAACGGCCAATTTTGCCCAAATTATTTTTTACAATAGTTTAGGGCAAGCCATAAAAATTGTAGATATTAATGACAAAGGTGCCGGTAGATTAAATGTTTATGGGGAAGATTTAAGAAGTGGTATGTATTCTTATTCTTTAATTATCGATGGTAATGTTTGTGAAACGCATAAAATGATTAAACAATAATAAAATCAAGTCTATTTTATCATTAAACGGGGAGGGCTGTTTAAGAACATCCTCCTCGTTTTTTTTACCCCACCTGCCGCTGACTGAAACGATAGCTATGGCGGTTTGAGCCGTTGGCCTTGCTGTTGGCAGGCGAGTAAACAGCGGCATACCAGCCTGCCTGTAGCAAGGCCCGGCGAAAACGGTCATACTATAGTGGAAGGCAGCATGGGCAGCCTATTGATATCAATGATTCTAATGATTCCGTTTTAAATAAATATTCTGCATGCAGAATTGTTTTACTATGTTATATTTGTAGTAAACCATTTTAAGCAATGTTTCAGGCAGGGATTTCAAAAGTAGAATTAGAGGTGTATTTTCCGGGAGTGGGAATGCTGGGCTATGGACGGGCTTTTAATGTTATTCAAGATAAACTTTCGCCCCTTTATGCCAGAACGGTTTATTTTAACGAGATTACCAATAACAATCGTTTTGTTTTTGTGAATTGTGAATTGGCTTTTACTACTGATATTATTCGGGTAGAAGTAATGAAAAAATTAAGGGCCTATAGTTCGGATATTTTACCTGAGGATAGTCAGCTTATGATTACCAGCCAACATACCCATAGTGCTCCCGGTGGGTTCTCTCACCAGCCCTTTTATAATTTTACAACTCCTGGTTTTAGACCCGAAATTTTTGCAGGTGTAATTAATGGGATTACCGATTCTATTATAAAGGCGTATGAAAATTTGCAACCTGCCCAAATTAAATTTAAACAGGGGGAGTTTGAATCGGATATTGATGTGGCTTTTAACCGATCTATAAGAGCTTACAATAAAAATCCGGAGGTGACGAAAAAATCTAAGTTTGAAGTGCACATGGCGCTGGATAGATCCATGGACCTTTTGCGCATTGATGATGTAGAAGGAAATCCTTTAGCTCAAATTAATTTTTTTGGAGTGCATACCACCAGCTTAGGTAACAAGGTGAATAAAATGAGTGGAGATAACAAAGGTTATGCTTCGTCGTTTTTTGAAGAGGATATGGGGGAGAATTTTGTGGCCATTTTTGCTCAAAAAATTGCAGGTGATATTTCGCCCAACTTTCATGGTCGTGGAAAAGGGGATGTAAAAAAATATCCATGGAGCAAAGGTCCGTACACCGAAGATATTGAGAATGCTAAATTTAATGGTCGCCTACAATATTATAAAGCCAAAGAGATTTGGGAAGATGCTGCCGAAGAGGATAAAATTGAAGGGTCCATTGATGCTGAATTGGTATCGCATGATTTTTCGAATATTAGTGTTGATCCGGATTTTGCCTTTGGAGCTAAAGATGCAGAAACCACCTATGCTTGCCATGGTATGGCATTTTTAAATGGAACACCTGTGGATGGTAAAGGGGCCGGAATGTTTGTTAATGCCTTGGGCATATCGTGCAGTAACCTGATTAAGGCAGGGGAAAAGATGATAGGCGTTTTTAAAGATGAAACCTATAGAAAGGATGTGGCCAAAAAATATAAATTACAATATCCTAAACATATTGTTTTTGAAACGGGTAGAGGTGTTTTATTAGGCACTCATTTAATTGATAAAATCATCTTCCCTAAATTTATTGAAAAGGGTATTGGTGAAATGAAATCGGAATATAAAAAAGGTGCATTAAGGGAACTCCCCTGGTCAGCCCATATTTTACCTATACAATTAGCCCGGTTAGCCAATATTTGTTTTGTGGGATTTCCGGGTGAGGTTACTACCATTGCCGGTAAACGACTCGAAAAAATGTTAGCGGAGGAATTAAAAGAATCCGGAATTGATCATGTAATTGTTTGTAGTTATACCAATCATTATTTAGGTTATTGTACTACCTGGGAAGAGTATCAAACACAATGTTACGAGGGAGGCCATACGGTTTATGGACAATGGACCCATGCTGCTTTTATGACGGAGTTTAGAAAATTGGCCAGGGAATTTACCAAACCTAAGGAGAAAAGAAATTTGGATAGGAGTTTAAAATACAACCAGTTTTCGGAAAAAGAAATATCTTTAAGAACCTATCAGCCCAAAAAACGTTCCAGATAAATATCATTAAATTTAACTCGTGCCAACAACCAGATCATACGATTTTTATAAAGACCTTTTTAAGGATCTGGCCATGCCTTTGGCTTTTGTGGATTTAGATTTATTAGATGAGAATATAAAATCTATTTTGCAGCGTGCCGGAGATAAAAAAATTCGATTGGCATCTAAATCCATTCGTTGCAGATATGTATTAGACTATATATTTGCATCGAGCGATCGTTTTAAAGGAATTATGTGTTATACTGCCGGTGAGGCTGCATGGTTGGCTCAATTGGGCTATGACGATTTATTAATTGGTTATCCAACGGCCAATACCCATGATTTAAAATTACTGGTAGAACAGGTTGCTGCCGGCAAAAAAATATTTCCCATGATTGATGATTTGGCGCAGGCCAAATTATTAAATGATATTGCCAAGGCGATGAACACTCAGGTACATATTTGTTTGGATATAGATATGAGCACTGATTTTCCTGGTATTCATTTTGGGGTATTTAGATCTCCTGTCCACTCGCTGGATGACGTTATTCAATTGGCTGATGGGATTGAAAAATTAGACCATATACGCATTCATGGTATCATGGGTTATGAAGCTCAAGTAGCCGGAATGGGAGATGAGGTGACTGGTGCCCGATTAAAAAATTCAGTGATTAAAATTTTAAAGAAAAGATCTCATCAGGATTATAAATCAAGAAGGCAGGAGATTGTTGAATATCTACAATCGAAAGGTTATCATTTAGAATTAGTGAATGCCGGAGGTACCGGAAGTTTGGAATGGAGTTCCGAAGAACCTTGGGTTACCGAGGTTACGGTAGGGAGTGGATTTTATGGTCCGGGTTTGTTTGATCATTACGCTCATTTTAAACATTTACCCGCTGCCGGCTTTGTTTTGCAGATAGTTCGCCTACCTAAAAATGGGTATTTTACCTGCCTGGGTGGTGGTTATATTGCCAGCGGTTCTACAGGGGTTTTAAAGCAACCTTATCCATACCTTCCAACAGGCATAGAGCTCATTAAAAACGAGGGTTTCGGAGAGGTACAGACCCCCTTTATGTATCATGGAAATATAGACCTAAAAATAGGTGATCCTGTCCTTTTTAGACATGCAAAGGCCGGAGAGTTGTGTGAACATTTTAATTATCTTAGCGTAGTAAAAAACAACCAGTTGGTTGAACAAACTACCACTTATAGAGGAGATGGAAAATCTTTTTTATAAATAAGATAGAAGATGAAAAAAATTATTGCCTTTACCTTAATCATTTTTGCTTTGGCTTCAGCTAATTCCATAGCTGCTCAATCAAATACCTATGCTTTAATTATTGGAGTAGCCAAATATAAACATCCGGGGATTAAACATTTAAAATATGCCGACGATGATGCTTTGGCTTTTAAAAAAATGCTGATGTCGAAAGCAGGTGGGAATCTGAAAAAAGAAAATATTAAATGTTTTGTAAACGATAGTGCTACCATTTCCAATTGTCAGGCAGCCATGAAATGGATGTACAATGCACCGAAATCCGGAGATAAAGTGATTTTTTATTTTTAGGGACATGGAGATGCGATTAATTCTGAATTCGTTTATTTATTACCCTATGATGTAGATGCCAGTGATCCCATTAACTACGAAGGCAATGCGATTGGAGTGAAGAACCTAAAGGGTTTTTATATAAAAATGTTATTGGCAAAGGGTGTTCAAGTAACCATGATTACCGACGCTTGTAGAACCAACGAAGTCGCCTCTGCGAATACCTTTGGGGTTACGTTTGGGAAGGCTATGCTGGAGAATAACGGTGAACTTTCATTCAATTCCTGCCAGGCAGATCAAAAATCGGAGGAAGATGAAAGATGGGGACATGGGCATGGTGTATTTTCATGGTTCTTAATGCAAGGATGGATGGGATTAGCAGATGAAAATGAGAATGGAGATGTTACTGCAGGTGAATTATTCGACTATGTAAAAGACATGGTGAAAAAGGAAACTTTTGATTTCGAAAAAAAAGTTACTCGTCAGGTGCCTGCCACTTGCTGCGAAAATTTTGAAGATATCATTGTTTCAACCGTTGATGCCGAAACATTAAGAAGGTTAAAAGATGTAGAGCAAGGCTTAAAGGATACCCTGGATATTATTGCCTATGCCACTAAAAAATCGGGTGGTGATGCCTATGATGAAGATACCGCTACCATGCGTTTATACAATAACCTGGTGGGTGCCGTGGCTGATAACCATATCTTAAAACCTGCTTATGGTTCTGCCTATTATTATTACGAAGAATTGAAAAAAGTAGCCGATGGTAAACCAATTTTTTATGATGCCGAGTCGGAATTACTCTCTGCCCTTAATTCAAAAGGACAGGATGTTTTAAATAGTTATCTCAATGGATCTTATGCTGATATTAATTCATCGGTATTTAAGGAGGCTTTTGAATTTATGAATAAGGGATTATTGATTATTCCCAAAGAAGATCCTTATTATAAGAATTTTAAAACAAAGGCATTGTTTTTGGAATCTCAATATTTAATGTACAAAGTGACTTCGAGGAACATTGCCTTGGCCAAAGTAGACAGTGCTATTCAACTGCAACCTAACGGTGCTTATTTGTTTTATTCGAAAGGATTGATTTATGAAAAATTCCTGAATTACGATTCTGCTGTAGTAAATTATAACAAGGCCTTGCAATTGGCTCCTAAATGGCATGCTCCATATGTGCAAAAATCAGTCATTTATTCGTCCACAGGAAGAAGATCAGATGCCATTAATACCATGAAAGAAATGATGAAAAAAAGCGATCGAGCATATAATCATTTGTTGATGGGCGATTTTTATTTGGATATTGACAGTGTTCAATTGGCCGTAAATAATTATAACCAAGCCGTAGAAAAAGACACCTCCTTAATAGATGCTTATATTGGATTGTTCTCGGCCTATCGACAGTTGATGAACGATTCCTTAAGTATGTATAATTATAACATAGCCTATAACCTTGATCCCAATTATAAAAGAATTTCGGCTATGGATGCTAATTATGATGCAACCATTGGTGATTACGAAAGTGCCCAATTAAAGTATTGGGATTTATACCTGGCCGATACTACCAACTTGTATTACTTTGTTAAGACAACTCAAATGCAATATTTTACCGGCGACAAAAGAGGTGCCATGTATAATTTCGAAAAGGTAATTGAAATGGATCCTTATTATACCTATCCATATTATATATTAAGCAACCTGGCCGATGATGAAGGTGATAATGAAGCATCATTAAAATACAACAGATGTTTATTACAAATCGACCCGGGTTATAATCCTGCTAAATTATATCTGCCTTTTACCAATTTGGGTATGAAGGATTCTGCCACCTATTATTTGGATTTGGCCTATAAAAAATTCCCTAATGATAAATTCACCAATGAGTTTAGGGCATGGGATTTAATGGAGAACGAAAAATTTAATGATGCCATTTTTATTTATGAGAATATGATTAAAAAGGGTTCCATTAATTCCAGCATTTATACCAATTTGGCTTATTGTTACCGACAATTAAATAATAAGGATAAATGTCTAAAAAACTCTCTTGCGGCGGTGAAACTTGATAAATATGATATAGGAAACTATAAAAATTTGGTATCACATTTATGGGCATTTAAAGTATCTTCAGATACCATAGCTCGTTTTGTATTGGAGCCTTTGATAAAACATGATATCAATACAGAGGAGTATTTGGAATATGCTGCCTACCAACTTACCTATTTAAAAATGCCCGAAAAATTAGCCAGCACCTGTAAGCTGGGGCTGAAGTTGTATCCAATTAATTACAAGTTTTATTTTTATATGTCCATTTGTTACAGACAAACCCAACAAAAGGATTTTTATGAGTTCTTTAAGTCGGCTGTTGATTTCGGACTGAGATGTGATGATATGGAAGAATACAAAGACGTGTTACCTGATCCTAAAACGGATAAAAAATACCAAAAAATGAGTAAGAAAATTTGCAGTGAGTAAACGTATATTTAACCAAACATTTAACATTATGAAAAAAGCCATCTTAACCTTAACCGTTGCGCTGATAATGATCGGCTTATCAGCACAAACCGGACTTGAATTTAAGTTCAAGTATCAATCTAAAAATAAAAAGACCAATAATTCTTCCTTAGGCTTTTCGGGAACCCTACCCAAAAATGTTAGTTTAAAAAGTTATACCCCTTATGTAAAAAACCAAGGAAACTATGGAACTTGTGTTTCATGGGCTATGGCTTATAGTGCTTTGTCAACCCAATATGCCATTAGCATGAATCTTACCAATAGGAATGTAATCACTTCTATGGCATTTTGTCCTTATTTTATGCATAACAACTCAAAAGAAGTAACAGATGGTTGTTCTTCAGGAAATTTCTTTGATGATGCAGGAAGAGAATTAACCGAGATAGGAGCTAAAAAGTTTTATCTGCCTTTAATTGGCTGTGCGACACCGAATGATAATAAAATGCTAACCCTCGCAAAAAATTATCGTGCCACAGATGTAACCGATTTATATACGTATACCGATTTGTTTTCTACAGATTACTCTACCTATATGACTGAGTTCATGAAAAAAGAACCTTTTAAACTTGAATCTGTAAAACAAGCATTGGCAAGTAATAAAGTGGTTGTTTTTGGTATGTATTTACCTCCTTCATTTCAGCAAGCCATGGGTACTTCTTTATGGGAGCCTGATTACAATGAAAAATCTGATCCCGTTGGTACTTTATTAGATGCTAAAGGTGAAATGCATGCATTACATGCCATGTCCATCATTGGTTATGATGATAACAAATATGGTGGGGCTTTCGAAATTATGAATTCATGGGGAACTCCTTGGGGCGACAATGGTTATGTTTGGATTAAGTATGCTGACTTACAAAAATATGTTTTTCAATTGTTGGTAATTGATATGCCAGCTGTTACTTTAAAAGGAACTTCAGGTTGTGTTTATGGAGATTGTAACAATGGGTATGGAATGTATAAGCATACCAGTGGAGATATGTATGAAGGATTTTTTGCAAATGGTAAATATTCCGGTTATGGAATTTATGCATGGACCAATGGTTCAACCTATGCAGGTGAATGGAAAGATGGTTCACGTGATGGAGATGCCATGTTATATTATACTGATGGTTCATCAGGTGGAGCAGTTTATGCTGCCGACCAATTTAAATCTGGTTATCAAAAGTATAACTACGAAAGTGGAAACTCTTATGAGGGAACTATTAAGAATGGCGAGTACAGCGGTTTTGGAACTTTTAAATTTTCAACCGGTGACTGGTATCAAGGTCAATTTGCTAGCAATACTTTTGAAGGATTAGGTAAATATGTATTTAGCAATGGTTCTTATTATTTGGGTTATTTTTCTGATGGAAAAAGAAATGGCAAAGGAATTTTTGTAAGTAATACAGGCAAAATTTGGGGTGGTAACTGGTCGTATGATCAATTTAGTACCGGTAAAACCTATGGTTTTGCAAACGGAAAAGTAGCAGATTTGGGTGGTGTACAAATTGGAGCAAATATGAATTATGTGGATGCTAATTGTGCCAGCGGTGATTGTTTAAATGGGGTAGGAGTTAGGGTGTATAATGGTAGTGTATATGAAGGAGAATTTAAGGATGGAGTTGAAAATGGTTTGGGTAAAACCACCTATTCTAATGGCACTATTCTTGAAACATTCTATTCTGCAGGCTCTGCATTCGGAATGGCGTCCATTAAATATTCGGATGGCAGTACCTTAATTGGCTCCTTAAATGATGGAAATATCGATGGGTACATCGTTTATTTTGATAGTGCGGGGAGTGTTATTATCGGCACATACAGCAAAGGAAGTTATGTAGGTAAATTAGCATCTGCCAATACTACTGACTTTAGTGCTAATAAAATGAGCTCACCAGGAACTGAAGTATTTAAAAGTGTTCCAACCATTGCACCAGGTAAATAATTGATAGAATTTTGAAAAGACTCATTGTTATATTGTTTTTAATGGGAAACATCTCTGCATGGTCGCAAGACTATTGCAGGGATGTTTTTACCCGTTTGGTAAATTCAGTGAGCAATGTATACAGTGCCAAACCTACTCTTACTATAGTGCCGAGTGATTATTTAGTTGCTGAAACCTATAGCACTGGTGAAATAAAAGTAGGATCTCGATTGGTTGATTTATGCAGAAGATTTGGCAAAGATTCTACCAATGCAATGGCTCATATTTTATCACATGAACTGGCACATTTTTATCAAAACCATGCATGGATTTCAAATTTTACATCGGCCTATGCAAGTGTTGAATGGAGCCGAAAACTCAATGAATCGGAACAACAACTTTTACCGGTTTATGAAACCCAGGCGGATGAAATGGGATTCTTTTATTCTCTCAATGCTGGTTTTGAAAGTTGGAGAGTAGCGGCATCATTATTGGATAGCATCTATGTATGGTATCAATTACCAGCTGAATTACCTGGCTATCCTCCTTTGGAACAACGTAAAAAAATTAGTTCAGCAGCTAAGGATAAAGTTAGCTCCTTAATTCCCGTTTTTAGAATTGCTAATTATTTTACCCTAATGGGAAAATACTTTCCTGGCGAAACACAATATGTATATTACGAATCGGCGGGTTATTGCCTCGATCACCTGGTGCATGAAAATATTAAAACCCCCAATGTTTTTAATAACCTGGGAGTTATTTATTTTCTTCAGGCCCAACCTTATTTTTATTCACCTTTAAATAAGTTACTCTATCCATTTATTCTTGATGACAATTCTTCCTCCATTGATATGAGTGAAATAGTAGGAACCAAAGGATTAACCCCCTCATCGGAAGATTTAGCTGCAGAAGCTATTGACCTACTTGAAAAATCGAAGGATGCTTTTACTCAAGCATTAAAGGGAAATAAAAAATATATTCCAGCCAATATTAATATAGCCATGGTGCATTTTTTATTAAAAGAAGAAGGTTCATTGGCGGATAAATTAAAGACCATTCAAACCCTTATCAAAGATCAGGATAGTTTTTTATCGGTTTATTATCAATTGGAAGCCTTTGGTTATTATCTTAAAGGTGATGCCAAAAAGATGAATGATTCATTTAAAAGGGCTATTAAATTAAAGGATAATTCAGCCTTATTAAACAACCAATATTTAAACAATACAACCTCTAATACGGATGAAGCTATGGGAATGTTGAAATGGCCTGTAGATACTGCAGAGAAAATTTTCGGAAAAACGGTAAATTCTTTTTTTAAGGATTATCGTTCATCCCAGGATACCAGATTAGATCCTTACCATCAAAAATTTATTCTTTGGACTCAGAAAAAAGATGGTGGAACCATTTATACTTTTCGTTCACTTTTTTCTCAAACCATCTATAGGGATGTGATGTTTTTTGAAGTGGAGGATTTAAATTTTAATACCTCTGCCGGAGTTCAACTGAATACCCATGCCGATAAGGTTCAGAAAATTTATGGTAATCCATTTTTTAAAAATGTTTCGGCTAGTACCGATCAATATTTATACCCATCCCAATCCATGATCATTACCGTGAATCATGATAGTCAATTGGTAACAGGAATCATGTATTATGGAATGAAAAAATAATATTTCCACGTTCGACAAACATGGAAAAGCCCTGTTGATCTTCAGCAGGGCTTTATTATTTTGATAAGAATACCATTTAAAAGGGAAATCTCTATTTGCACTTCCCAGCTATGCCCAATACATAATTTTTGATGACATCGATTACCTTACCGGTTCCGCTGCCTTTAAACCCATTTATTTTAGCATAAGTGATCTTTGATTCATATTGCTGGATCAACTGACCTGAAACTGGCATATAACTCCAATGCCATTTTTCTTCTTCATATCCGGTTTCTCTATCGGTTCCTTTTTTTGAATAGGGTTGGCAAAATCCATATTCATGGGCATGGTTGGTAAGCCATTCATACTCCTTTTTTCCTTGTCCACTTAAAAAATAATTATCATTTAAATTATTGATATCAATATCAGTGCCCCAATGATGTCTGCTGGTTCCGGGCATTGAGCTATACAATAAAATATATTTAGCTCTTTCAATGGTATCTTTTACTTCTTTAGATAGGTCCATTCCCGATACTTTGGTGCCTCCAGTCCACTTGCTTTCCCAAATCCCTTTTTGTGAATTAAAATTACGGGTGGCAGAAACAATAATGAGATCAATACCGTCTTTTTTTGCCGCATCATGCATTCTTACAAATGCTTCGTAG
>JBEIQI010000121.1:0-8837 GCA_040376605.1 Flavobacteriales bacterium
CGATGTTGCGGTTTAACGCCATATGTTTGTTGTTTTCTTTTGGCAATTATCATGTTCATACCATTGTAATGAGCTTATTTTCGTTAATCGGTGGACTCTATTTATTTAAAGCGTTTTATCCATTTTTAAAAGAAAAAAAACATCTGCTTCTCATTTCAATATTTTGCATTCCAAGCGTATTGTTTTATTCTTCTGGCGTTTTAAAGGAAGGGGTACTCATGACTGGTATTGGATTTTTCTTTTATGCATTATTTGGACTTCAACAAAATATCAAACGAATCATTTATTGGTTATTACTTATTGTTGGTACGATTATTTTGTTAACCATGAAGATTTATGTTTTTATATGCCTTGTCCCGGCAATCCTTTATTTTATGAGTAACCAAGTAATTTTAAAAAACAATCCGTTTATTTTCTTTATGGCTTTTAATTTGATTGCCTTTTTAGCTATGTATGGCTTATCTATTATAATGCCTGACCAGGATATATTTTATTTGCTTTACAAAAAGAAAGATGATTTTACGAATGTAGCTATGCAATACGAAGCCGGCTCTTTTATACATACACCTGATTTAAGACCAGATCCAATTAGCTTCCTCACCTATATACCATTTGCTATTTATACTGTCATCATGAGGCCCTATTTATGGGAAGGTAGTTCATTATTAATGAAAGCCGCTGCAAGTGAGAATATCATGCTTATTATATGTATGGTTATTTCACTTTTCACCATGACAAAAAAATCGGTTAATGAAAAACGACTTATATATTTTCTTATCAGCTTCATTTTTTATCTGTATATTCTCATTGGATTCACAACGCCGGTATTGGGTGCCATCAGTAGATATAAAGTTCCTGCCCTACCTTTTGTTTTAATCATTTGCCTTTTAATGATAGATTCTCAAAAAATTAAAAAAATATTTCCCATTCAAAACCTATGAACAGAAAAAAGATAGCATTGATTACAGGAGCTACCTCCGGAATTGGAGAAGCCACTGCCAGAATTTTAGCCAACAACGGCTATAATATCATTATAACAGGTAGACGGGAGGATAGATTAACTTCATTAAAACAAGAGCTATCAGCAATCACCACTGTCGAAACCCTCTGTTTTGATGTTCGCAATAAAGAAGAAGTCTTCGCGGCAATTGATTCTCTTGATCCACAATGGAGAAATATTGATGCATTAATTAATAATGCCGGTTTAGCCGTTGGCCTGGGACCAGTGCATGATGGTGTAATTGATGATTGGGACCGAATGATTGATACGAATATAAAAGGAGTACTCTACATGTTAAAAGCCATCAGCCCTTTGATGATTGCAAGAAATAGCGGCCATATCATTAATATAAGCTCCATTGCGGCTAAAGAAGTATATTTAAATGGTAACGTTTATTGTGGCACCAAACATGCCTTAGATAGCATTACAGGTTCCATTCGAATGGAGTTATTACCTCATCATATCAGGGTAACCTCCATTAATCCTGGAATGGTGGAAACAGAATTTTCATTGGTAAGATTTAAGGGAGATGACGAAAAAGCTGATAACGTGTATAAAAATGTAGATCCATTAAAAGCAGAAGATGTCGCGGATGTCATTCTATATTGCCTAAATTGCCCGCCTCATATGAATCTTCATGAAGTAATTGTGATGCCAAGTGCACAAGCCAGCGTTCGGATGGTAAGAAAAAAGGATGGTACAATATAATAAATTGGCGTCTTCTTACTGATCTAAAATAAAAAGCTTACAATAGACTTCCTCCGAAAATGAAATTTTAGTTGGTTCCGCAATCATAATTTCCATTCGAAAATATTGTCGCCTTAAATAGGATGCTGAATTTTGAAAACTCACTTCATCCGTTAATGGCATGGTTTCCTTTTGGTTATCCGTTGTTGAAAATTCAATGATCAAAGGAATGTTGGAAGATATATTCACCACTTTCATTTCATCATTCGGTTTAATAGTAAATAATCCAGTGGAAGGCTTCTCTCGTGTAAGCTTAAAAAACTTCATGACGCAAAAGTAATACTATTAAAAATATAAAATACTATTGTCTTCCTCGGATGATTATCTCAACAATGGACTCATCCAGCAAAGTTGTTGTATCTCCAATGCTTTCTATTTCCCCTTCAGCAATCTTTCTTAAGATTCTTCGCATAATTTTACCACTGCGTGTTTTGGGTAGTCCTTGTACTACTTGAAGCTTATCTGGTTTGGCAATGGGTCCAATAATTTTGGTTACAACGGATAATATCTCAGATCGCATAACAACTTCGTCCTTGGTATATCCGGATTCCAGCACCACATAGGCATAAATCCCTTGACCTTTAATATCATGAGGATAACCAACTACCGCACTTTCAATAACTCCCTCATGTTCATTAATGGCATTCTCTAATTCAGCCGTGCCAATTCGGTGTCCACTTATATTGAGCACATCGTCTACCCTGCCTGTAATTCTATAAAATCCCTTCTCATCCCTAAAAGCTCCATCTCCTGTAAAATATAAATCGGGATAGGTTGAGAAATAATTAAGCCTGCATCTTTCGTGATCACCGTAAGTTGTTCTTAAAATAGATGGCCACGGAAATCTGATACATAAATTACCATTGATATTATTTCCTTCAATAACTTCACCTTGGTCATTCACCAATAATGGCTGAACTCCAGGCAAAGGCAAGGTGGCATAAGATGGCTTTGAAGGGGTAATTCCGGCAAGATTTGAAATAAGTATTCCACCGGTTTCTGTTTGCCACCAGGTATCAACTATCGGGCATTTTCTCTTCCCTATATGGTCATCATACCAATGCCATGCTTCTTCATTAATAGGCTCTCCTACGGTACCTAATATTTTTAATGAAGATAACTCCTTACCCACTAAAGGTTCTAAACCGGCCTGCATTAAACTTCGAATGGCGGTTGGGGCCGTGTATAAAATATTTACCTGGTATTTATCCACTATATCCCACAATCTTCCTGCATCCGGGTAGGTGGGGATACCTTCGAAAATTAATGTAGTACCTCCAGCACAAAACGGTGCATAAACAATATAACTATGTCCGGTAATCCAGCCAATATCTGCGGTACAAAAATGAATATCGCCTGGGGTATATTGAAATACATTCACAAAGGAATAGGTAGTATGGATCATATATCCAGCAATACTATGAACTACTCCTTTAGGTTTGCCTGTAGACCCTGAAGTATATAAAATAAACAATGGATCTTCGGCATGCATGGGTTCTGCTTCATAGTTGATTCTTCCTGATTTTTTTAATTCGGCTATTTCATCATCTATAAAATAATCTCTTATTTCATCCATTACTACTGGCATTCCTGTTCGAAAATGCACAAATACTTTTGTAACGGTTGTACATGAGATCAAAGCTTCATCCACAACAGATTTTAAGGCTATTTCCTTTACGCCTCTATATGCCCCATCGCAAGTGATAACTGCTGATGCCCCGGCATCTTGAATTCTATCCGAAATACTTTGCGCACTAAATCCACCAAAGATTATTGAATGAACAGCACCTATTCTGGCGCATGCCAACATAGCAAAAGCCAATTCCGGAACCATGCCCATATAAATACAAACACGATCACCCTTTTTTATGCCATGGTTACGAAGTACTGTCGCCATGGCACAAACTTCTTTGTGCAATTCTTTATAAGTAAAGCTCCTGCTCTCTTCCTTAGGATCACTAGGTTCCCATACAAGTGCTTTTTGATCTCCTTTATCTACCAAATGCCGATCAATACAATTTTCAGTAATATTTAATACTCCATCTTCGAACCATTTTATTTGAGGCTCCTTAAAGTTCCAATCCAAAATTTTCTGTGGAAATTTCTTCCATGAAAAATGCAACGCCACCTCTTTCCAAAATTGTTCAGGATCATCTACACTTTTTTTATAAGTAGAATGATATTCGTCAAAGGATCGTATTTGAAAAGGATATGACATATTTTTGGAGTAATTTGACATTAGATCAATTTTAAAATTATTTATAAAAATAAGTCAATTTCGGATCTTAAGACCTCTCTAAAAAAAGAAAATTTGAAAACGACTTGTCATTTTCAAATTTTCAAAAATATTCAGTATTTAAGTAGGTTCTATCCTCCTGCCTTTCTAACCGTTTGTACTTTTTTAGCTGGAGCATTTTTTACTTTTGGGGCGGCAGTATTTGTTTTTGCAGTAACTGCTTTCTTTTTGGCCGCATCTGTTTTCTCTTTCTTAGGTGCAGTCTTTTTATCTGCACTCTCCTCAGCCTTTATATCATTATTGTCACCCTCTTCTGAAGAAGCTACCTCATCCTTCTTCTTCAATTCTTCGGGATCCAATAAATTACTCTTCACTAATTGATTATACCATTTGATTAATTTTTTGATATCGGATATATATACCTTCTCCTTATCATAATCAGGAAGAATTGATTCGAAGTAAACCTTTACTTCCGGATCCTTTACTTTAGCAGCTGGACATTCTTTCCCTTCTTCTTTTTCATATATTTTTAATAAGACCTCCTTTAACAAAACATCTCCTTCATTTGTATAAATGCTAATATCAGTAAGCGTACTCACATTATTCGACTGATAAACAGGCATTCTTTTACCATCCTCTAAAGATTCAGCAATTAAGCCAAAATTTGTTTTACTTACAATTTTATAAAGTGAGCCTTTTCCACTCACTGAGATTAACTTTTCAAATTCCATGTATCAAATAATTTAAAACAAATGTACAAATTTTTAGTGATCAACTCGGCCTCAGGATGTAGTAGATTTAATTACCCACCCTAAGTTTATAGGGAGGATTTATTTCTAAATGTCCCCCGCAGCGAACTTCCATATTCTTAACAGTACCATCGGCCGTTGATATGAGTGGCGAAAAACCGCTGCCAGAGCGAGTATCCGGGATAATAACATGATCCGTAAAATCAGGCACAGAGCCCTGACTCCAATTACCCGCATTATGCCAGTTATTGTTTCCACCGTTACCCGTCCAAACATTAAAGGTACCGTTATACTTGGCTTGGGCTAATATTGCCTGATCCCTGATATCATCCAAAGAAGTACCTATCAGTAAAGCCATATGCAAAATTGCACAACCATCAAATGCCATTGAATCAAACTGAACACCTAAATATTGCGAAACATCCGTTATACCCGAAATATTTGAAGGAATGGTTGGATTCATAAAATTAAATTTTTCAGCAGCGCTGAAACCATTATAAACATTTTGTAACCCACCCGAACCATCACTGTTATTGGCATAATATTTTACCTGTGAACTGTTGCTAAGTATTTTAACCCCGACAAAAAAACGAGGCAGTACATGCTGACTAATCGCTGTTTGTGACGAAGTATCATAAAAAGCTCTATTTGCACCAGTATTCCATATTAAAGAATCAGGTAAATCAAAATCAGAAAATAATCCGGCATACCAATCTCCTAAGGCCATACCAGTATTATTTTGAAACTGATATTCCACAATTAAAAACTGATCGTTAATAGAGTCTTGCCATCCAAATAATTTTTGTTTGATATCCAAGCCTACTGCATTTACCCCTGCACCTCCATCGTTATATTGAGAAGTTACTTCCAAATCAGCAACCATGGAAGCGTGATTTATCACCATGCTTTGAGTAGCTACAAAGTCGGCATCATTTGGGAAATTACAACATGGCCCAATGGGTGGAGCACTCAATGTTTGATCACTCACCGCAGCACTTCCTTTGGAAACAAAAAGTCCCATAGG
This sequence comes from Flavobacteriales bacterium, assembly GCA_040376605.1. Lineage (GTDB taxonomy): Bacteria > Bacteroidota > Bacteroidia > CAIKAF01 > CAIKAF01 > JANWKQ01. The sequence continues at coordinate 5,757 of JBEIQI010000121.1, forward strand.
ATTCCAATAAATTCCCAATAAATTATTTTCAAAACCAGCCATTCGATAGCCCAGCCCTCTTAAAGTGCGACTATCTGAAAATCCAATCCTTCCAGTAGTGGTTACGGATGTTTGCAGTTGATTTATATCTACATGGTAATAATCTCTATTAACAACAAAAGAAAAATACTGTGTATTTAAAGTGTCTACCCCATCATAATAAACCACTTTCATCAGAACATTTTGATTTAATGGACAACCTGGCAGAATAACAAATTGAAATGGTTGTGAAGTTATATTCACAAATTCCATAGTATTTACCGATCCTATATTAATGTTAGAATCTAGCCAATTTACATATGGAGAATTATCGGTAATAATGGCAATAAGTGATGCAGAAGAAGTATCAAGAATATTGAGCATATTACCATCCAATTCAACTGTATCACCTATCATAATGACATCATCATTATGATCTGTAAATATTCTATTATTAAAATATAAATAAGGTTTCCAAGGATTGGTTAAAGCACGGTACATATCTAATCTACCTGAACCTTGCTTGTTTAAATAAGGAGCATTCCCAGGAATGGTATCAATCCTGAAAGCGGATTGACGCATGATCGCTCCTATTTGTATAGGTAAAAAACCATTATAATAGGATTGAATTAATCCTGCAGCACCGCAGGTTAAAGCTGATGCATCGCTGGTACCATTACCGTTGGTATAACCGGTAGCATAAGGTTCAAAAAGTACCTGACCCGGAGCAACCAAATCTACCTGCTCATAAAAAGAAGAGTTTCCACTTTTTACATCCGTTGAAAGTGTTCCTCCAATAGCGATAACTTCTTCATAGGACGCTGGATAAAAAGGTACGGTGTTATTAGAATTACCTGCCGCTGCAAATATTTGAGAATTTTGATTGACACTTACATAATTAACTACATCTTGCTCATAGGGGCCCGGAGTAGTATTCCCCCAAGATGCATTGATTACCTGAGCACCATGATCTGCTGCATACACCAATCCCTCATAACCAGCTACCCAACCAAAGGCAGTACTTACCATTTTTACCGGCATATATCTACATGTATAACCTGCACCTGCCACTCCCTGATTATCATTGGTTCCGGATGCGGCAATACCACACATGGCAGTTCCATGAGCACTGTTATGTAAGCCTATATATTGCGGATTGTTGTCATTATCACCAATATCCCACCCGGTATAATTATCAATAAAACCGTCATTATCGTTATCTATTAAATCAATGGGATCCGTATTGCTATAAAAAACATTATCACTTAAATCCTGATGTCCGAAATTTGTACCACCATCAACAATTCCAATAATTACATTGGTATCACCGGTATCAAGGTCCCAGGCATCCATTGCCCTGATCTTATTTAAGTACCATTGCAATCCCAAAGAATCATCGTTTGGGGTTAACATCGGCTGAACAATCATCCGGGGTTGGGCATATTCAACAATATCTAATGAGTTGAGTTCAGTAATAAACTTACGAATATCCAAATTCCCGGCATAAGTAATATTGTAAACCAAGGTTAGATCAGATAGTTTTCTTCCGAACTGATCGAATTGAACAGCAGGAACATCATGATGGGGATAAAGTTGCTTGATCTCAGTAACCTTGGCATAATTAAAGATCTGTTTAACCTCCCTGATATTAATATCATTACTAGAACATAGATCCCGGCCAATAGGTTTAACTTTAAGAATTACCTGATTTTTCAAACAATCGGTTCCCGGAGTGATATCTCCATAATCATAATATGTTTTATCAAAATTATCCGGAAAACAATAGGTAGGTCGTTGCGCAAATCCATTAGCACAAAAAACCAAAAGCAGTAATACTGAAAGTTGTTTTATCAAAACTAGGTAATTCTTACCCTAATATACAAAATAAATACTACAACTTACCACTCGAAAGATATACCTAAATTATAAATGATAGGTAACTGATAGATTTTCTGAAAGGTAACCCGATCTAAATAGAAAATATTTCTTCTATTATAGAGGTTACTTCCTCCGGCATTTACCTCCAATTTGCTAATATGGTGGGTCTTTTTATTCTCGAATTTAAACGTCTTTTTAACGTTTATATCCAATCTATGATACCAAGGTAATTCGCCAGTATTTGGTCCAGCATATTCAATCCCAACGGTACCATTTCCGGTTGTATAGTCGGTATTAATACCACCTTGAAAATCTAAGAATTCATAAAATCCCTGGGTTTGGGTAAATGGGAACCCTGATCCTAAATTCCAACGAATGCTAGCTTCCCAATCTTTGTTTTTACCCCAGGTATAACTACCTACCATATTTAAGTTATGCTGACGTGCAAAGTGAGGTGTATAGGTCATTAACTCATCTGTTCTTTCGGTTTTTAAGAAAGAATATACCAACCAAACATAAAAATTCTTATACTCAAATTTTACGGTGGCATCCATCCCTGTAGCATATCCACTTTCAACAATTACATCGGTTACTAAATAATCTGGGGTATTCGCCGGCTGAGTACCTTCATCGTATAATTTATTTCGATTAACATTTAACAATTGACTAAAATTCATGAAGTATCCTTCAATGTTAAAGTCAACATATTTTCCTAAATCGAACTCCATACCAAAGATACCATGCTGCGATCCAGATAAACGACTGGTTACCTTATTACCTCTATATTGATCCGGGAGATTTTCAACTCCACTTAAGAATCCATAAAATAAATTTACCACATCACGATCTGAATTGGCCGCTACAAGATTTTGAGAATATAAACCTCCTGCCAACTTCAATCTCCACCAATCCCTTACATTATATTTTACAGATATTCTTGGCTCCGGACTTACCTCCCCAATAGATGCATAGTAATGCAACCTGAAACTTGGTTCAAATACAAAACCCCATTTATTAATTTTTGCTCTTGCGAAGGCAGCGATTTCGGTGGTATTATTATCATTTTCAATATGGGTACTATAAGGTGTATCGTAATATAAACTGGTGAAAGTCCCTACCCCTTCCAAACCATAAGTAACTCGATTATTTCCAAAAAATTGATGAAAGTTTAGATTAAAATTAAAC
>JBEIQI010000324.1:0-2824 GCA_040376605.1 Flavobacteriales bacterium
ACCTTTATACATCGAAGTATAATTACCCATTGGCGCATGACATTTTGTACAAGTATTTTGTAACTCATTGGAATGCGAAGGATTCACTAAAATTTCATGACTCACTTTAGCTCGCCACAATGGATCACGAGCAGAATTTGCCATCATAGTAGCAACCCAATCATCATAAATATTCACATCAACACTATCATAAGTAACCATGGCATACTGAGCTGAATCATATCCATGACAGCCAGCACAATTGGCAGAATGGAGAAAAGTTTCGCCAGGTACAATTGGATCCCTTAGTATCTTTTTTAATTCAGATTTTTCATTCGGCGTATGAAATTCCTTCATATCTGTTACCTGAACCAATTGGGGTCTAGTCTCCAAATAATTAAGAACAGCGGATCTTATTAACTGAAAAGAAATAATGATTGCTACAATTAATAATGCAGCATATTGCTTTTTTATGTTTTTCATGGAAGAATCTTTAACCTATTTATAAAATTAGATATTGTTTTTTGAATAACAAAATATCCAACTATTTGTTGAACTTTAATTATTTGGCAGGTTCTGTATAGTTGATGGTTTCTAAGGTTGCAGGCCATGTATTATTCGAAAGTTCAACATCAGCCATCCATGTTGAAGGATCAATGGTCACTTTTTTAATAGACCCTAATGTCATATTTAGTTCCAAAGTGTATGTTTTATATACCCATGGCCAATCATTATGAATGATCGGATTTGAATTTGCAAATGCATTCATCGGTTTATTACCTCTCATTAAATCTAAGGGAATATAATGATATTCCTTACCGCCCGATGTTTCAATTTCAATATCCAATGGCATAGGAAGCTCACCTGCTCTAATAATCTGTATGATGGTTTTACCATTCGATTCATAAACTGAAGCAATCGAATAATCGGTAACCTGCAAAGTACCAATATATAAATCCAAATACCAATCCAACTCTAACCCGGAAACTTTTTCCATCACTCGAATAAAATCATACGGTTGAGGATGTTTAAATTTCCATTCAGAAAAATAACGAAGCATTCCTAAATCAAAGTTCTTTTCACCAATAATATATTTTAATTGTTGCAAAAATACCGCACCTCTAGAATAAGCACTTGTACTATATGCCCCATTCCGTTTATAATGATCACTATGAGTTGTCATAGGTTCCATAAAGCCATTTTTGTAAAGCCTTTTATAACCGGTGTATTCCCATTCCTGAGGATTAATTGCATGTGCATCATAAATAATATCTTCCATTACATTGGTAGCATATTGGGTAAATCCTTCATCCATCCAACCGTACTTATTTTCATTGGTGGCTAAAACCCCATAGAACCAATTATGTATGGCTTCATGTAAACAAACACCTATTAACCCTTCTAGCTTTCCTCCGGCACTGGTTACCAATGTCATCATAGGATATTCCATCCCACCATCACCTCCTTGAACAAAGCTAAAATGAGCATAAGGATACTTCCCAAAACGAGTCTCCATTAAACCAAAAAACTTCACCATGATGGGCTGAATATTCTTCCAATTTTCTTTTGAGTCATCACTTTGATAAAAAAAGTGTACCAACGGTCCGTTTGGTACCTGCTGAATGTCGTGGTTATAATCAGGATCAGCAGCCCATGCAAAATCATGCACATCATTCGCCAAAAACTTCCATGTTTTTTTATTCCCTGATGGAAGTTTCAATGACTTTCCTTTTTCTTCATAACCAGCACCAACTTCCAATGGGTTTTGAATGGCACCAGTGGCTGCAATTACATATTTTTTGTCCATATGAATGGTAACATCAAACGAACCAAATACACCATAAAACTCTCTCCCAACATATGGGTCTGCATGCCAACCTTGATAATCATATTCACAAATTTTTGGATACCATTGGGTCATTGAGTAATCAATGCCTTCTTTGCTATTTCGGCCACTGCGACGAATTTGTACAGGAATCTGAGCATTAAATTCCAATTCAAATGTTGTTTTAGAATTCGGTTTAATAGGAGTTGTTAAGGATACTTCTAGAATGGTACCTTGTACTTCATACGATTGATCTTTCCCATCTTTTTTTAAGGAAAGAATTTTTTGGTAGCCGATTTCTGTAGGCAATAATTTCGAAATTCTATCTCCAACTCGTTTATCAGGATCAGCAATTTGTCGGGACTGAACATCCATACTGCTTCCAGGCTGAAAGGCATTAAAATACAGATGAAAAAAAACTTTACATAAGGTGTCTGGAGAATTGTTATAATAAACTAGCTTTTGTTTGCCTGTATATTGATGTTTAGTTTCATCAAAATCCACATCCATGGTATAGTCAACCTTTTGCTGCCAGTAGCCATATTGAGCTAAAACAAATTGAGGAAAAAGAATTAAACAAATAAGGAGAAATTTATTCTTCATTGTTTTCTATGTTTAATTGATTTTTAGATTCACTGCTATCTAAATTAGATCTATCGAGTAAACGAGGATCAAATTTTTTGGAGGTTTTTGCACCTAATATTTCTAAATCCTGGGCTCTCTTTATTAAATTACCGGAACCAGTAGTTAGCTTATTCATGGCTTCTGAATAAGATAATTTGGCCGCGTCCATTTTTGTACCAACTGCCACCAAATCGACAGAAAAATTCACAAATTTATCGTACATTTTTCCTGCCTCCTCGGCAATTTTTAAGGCATTTTTTATCTGCTTTTCTTGTTTCCATACGCTATTTACGGTTCGCAGGGTAGCTAATAAAGTGGTTGGTGAAACCAATACAATCTTTCTATCCCAGGCAAAATTATACAGTTCATGATCCGCCTGAAGTGCAGCAGCAAAGG
>JBEIQI010000374.1:0-1683 GCA_040376605.1 Flavobacteriales bacterium
ACGAATCATGATTCCTGCTGGGGTGAGTTATTTGGAGCTTTCTGTAACCGATTTAAATGCTACCACTACCAATCGTTTTATTACCAAGGATACCTTAACCGCTGTGGATGCAAGTAAAGCAGATCTATTTGTTTCCAATATTCAATTAATAGATTTCGTAATCCCAACCGAAAATGACAATAGATTCAGCAAAGGTGGATTTGATATTTTACCTTATCATGGAAACTATTTTGCTTCAGATCAAGGTAAACTCATATTTTATACCGAAATTAATAATGCTGCTAAAACCCTTAATCCAGGGGGTAAATATTTAATGAACTGTTACCTTGAAAATGCTAGTACTGGGATGCAATTAGAAGATTTTTTTGTTCGTAAAAGAATGAAGGCTGAGGATTTTACGGTGGTAATGTCGGAATTTCCAATTGCTAATCTAGGGCCAGGTTTATATAATTTTGTTGTGGAAATTAGAGATAGTGTCAATCAGTTTAAGGCCAAAGAAAGTACCACCATCATTAGGGAAAATTTATATGCTGAATTAACAGAAGATGCCTACAAAACCATAAGTATTGAGCAAACATGGGCTGATGCGTTGAATCCAGATTCATTAGAGGAGTATCTACATTCACTCCGTCCTATTTGTGAGGGCAATGAATATCAATTTGTAAAAAATATTCTGAAAGAAAATGACAAACAAACTATGCGTCAATTTCTTTATGCATTTTGGACCAGTAGATACCCAGATGAACCGGCATTCCCATATAAATCCTATTCTGAATTTAAAAGTTATAATAATTTAGTAGAATATGTGAATGAGGCCTTTAGTACCACTATTAATAAAGGTTATCTAACGGAAAGAGGGAGAGTCTTCTTAAGATATGGAGCCCCAAATTCTATTTCACAGCGTCATAATGAGCCAAGTGCTTACCCTTACGAAATTTGGTATTATTATAAATTAAATGCCCAAACCAAGGTAAAGTTTGTGTTTTATAGCGATGATATAGTAACCAACGACTTTAGACTCTTGCATGCCGATTTAAGAGGGGAAATCCAAAACCGTCAATGGGAAATGATTTTATTCTCCAGAAATAACACCTACAAAGGCGATCAGAATGATATGAATCCCAATTATGGCAGTTGGTCGAGGGATTTATATAATAATCCTCGTTAATTGGCTACATCCCTTTAAATTTCTCCTAATTTTGTTGCTCAATCATTGTTTTGGCCAAAGTAGCAGTTGTTATATTAAATTGGAACGGAGAAAAACTATTACAACAGTTTTTACCGGCGGTTATTGAACATAGCCCCGATTATGCTGAAATTTATGTGGCGGATAACGCTTCCACCGATCAATCTATTTCTATTGTAAATAAATTATTTCCTTCCGTTAAAATCATCAAGTTATCCAAAAACTATGGATTTGCCGCAGGATATAACAGGGCTTTGGAGCAAATTGAGGCAGAATATTATGTGCTGCTTAATTCGGATGTTGAAGTGACTGCTGGTTGGATTGATCCTATGATTGATTTGTTGGACAGCAACCCTCAAATTGGAGCATGTCAACCCAAAATTATTGATTATTTCAACCGTACCAAGTTTGAATATGCAGGAGCTGCAGGCGGATATATTGATGAATTTGGATATCCATTTTGTATGGGAAGGATCTTTGGAAATGTTGAATTCGAT
>JBEIQI010000140.1:0-7786 GCA_040376605.1 Flavobacteriales bacterium
AGCTGATCCGGCTATCCGCTGTATCTCTTTTGCTTTGTTCTCGATACGCCTTCCAAGGCTACTCGAACTGACAGCAAAAAAGGATGCCGCTCCTATCCGGGCTAATTACATACCAAATTAAAGCACCTTGTCATTTCGACCTATGTGCCTGCCCGCCTTAGGCCGGGGAGAAATCTAAGTGCGAAATTAATATTGATAGGTATCCATAAGATAGGCTAACTCAAAAGTCCATCGGACATTTGCGAAAGTCGATATGACAAAAAATTATACATGAAAGAATATTCAACAGACATTGCCGCCAAACTCATCGATGGAAAAAAGGTTTCTTTATCCATTCAGGAAGAATTAAAAAAACAAGTAGAAGAAATTAAATCTAACGGAGGCAAGGAGCCTCACCTTTGTGCCATATTGGTTGGGAATGATGGAGGAAGCGAAACTTATGTGGCTGCGAAAATAAAAGCTTGCGAAAATATTGGTTTTGGTTCATCCCTATTTAGGTTTCCAGATACGGTAACCGAAGAGGAATTGATCAAAAAAGTAGATGAGATCAATCAGGATCCTGAGGTAGATGGATTAATCGTACAACTTCCCTTACCTAAACATATTGATGTAGATAAAGTAACCAATTATATCAAACCCGAAAAAGATGTCGATGGATTTCATCCGGTTAACCTCGGTAAACTTTTGTTGGGATTAGATACTTATGTATCTGCTACCCCTTATGGGATTATGCAATTATTGAAATTTTACCAAATTGATACGATTGGCAAACATTGTGTAGTAATTGGCCGATCGAATATTGTTGGCACACCGGTAAGTGTTTTAATGAGCCGAAATACTAATCCGGGCAATGCTACCGTAACGTTATGTCATAGTAAAACAAAAAATTTAAAGGAGATTACTCTACAAGCCGATATTATTATTGCGGCAATCGGTATCCCTGAGTTTTTAAAAGGAGATATGGTTAAAGATGGCGCCGTAATTATTGATGTGGGTACAACCCGAGTGGATGCTACCGATACTAAATCAGGATGGAGATTAAAGGGAGATGTCGATTTTAATGAAGTAGCCCCCAAAGCATCTTTTATAACCCCAGTACCGGGTGGTGTAGGACCCATGACCATTGCCGGACTCCTTGCAAATACCATGAAATCGGCTAAAAAAGAAATTTACAAATAGGCATTTTAACATGTCAAAAAAATAACTTAATTTTATACCAAACCAACATTCACCGTTTATTAAGATAATCACTATGCGAAGGATTCTTATTTTACTTATTTCGGCAATTAGTTTAACTAATTTTTCAGCAAGTTTAGTTGCTCAGAAAATGACCTTGTCTGATAAAATTAAACTCATGGATGCCGATGAAAATTATCAGAAAGAATATTGGGATGCAGCTTATGGACTTTATAAAGAATTGCATGTAAAATATCCAGCCGATTCTAAAATCAGTTATAAGGCAGGTAAAGTGTCTTTGATCCTTAAAAAATATGACGAGGCATTAACCTTCTTAACCAAAGCCAATAAGAAAAAACTAAAAGGGGTAAAAGACCTTGAATTTTGGTTAGGTCAGGCCCAACATAAAGAAGGTTTATTGGATGAGGCTTTAAAAAATTACGAGACTTATAGAGGTACGCTTAAAGGTAAAGTTCAAAAATCAGATATCGTGAACGATTATATTCATCAGGTTTCATTAGCGAAAACCTTGATGTCGATGCCGGTGAACGCCAAAATAAAAAACATGGGTGAAGCGGTTAATTCAGAATATATCGAATCCAATCCATCTGTTACAGCCGATGGCAAAGTATTGATTTTTTCTACCTGTCGCCCAGAGAATACTGGAGGTTTAAAGGATCCAACCTTTGGAATTTATTACCAGGATATTTGGATGAGTGAAAGGGATAGTGTTTCCGGAGAATGGATGGATGCAGAAATCATAAGAGGTGCATTAAACTCTAAAGATCATGATGCAAGCCCAAGTATTTCTGCAGATGGTAATATCATCTTTATTTATAAAAGTGTAAATGGAGGGGATTTATTTTATTCTAAAAAAAGAAGAAATGGCGAATGGAGAGAACCTGAAGCTTTAAAAGGAAAAGTAAATACTACCTATTTCGAAACCAGTGCATGCATTACCGCGGATAAGAAAAACATCTTCTTTATCAGCGAACGTCCTGGAAAAGGTCAGGGAAATGGAGATATTTGGATGGCTACTAAAACGGGTAGTTATGAATATGCTGAACCAGTGAATTTAGGAAATACCATTAATTCAATTGACGATGAAGTGTCTGTTTTTGTTCATCCTGATGGAAATACCATATTTTTTGCAAGTAATGGTAAAAATTCAATCGGTGGTTACGACATATTTAAATCAGAATGGAAAGACAATAAATGGACCACTCCCATTAATTTAGGATATCCAATTAACACCTTAGGCGACGAGAAACAGTTCTCCTTAACCGCTGATGGTAAAACGGCCTATATTACTTCGCATAGAGAAGATACCAAAGGGGAGTTTGATATTTATGAAATAGATTTGAGTAACTACGTATTACCAGATCCAGAAGGAAAAAACCAAGGATCAAGCAGCATTACATCTGGTTCTATTTCCATCTTAAAAGGAAAAGTATTGGATGGAAAAGAAGGAACCCCTGTTGAAGCCATTGTAAAAATTACCAACAATAAAGGGCAATTAATTGATGAGTTGGAAACATCTGAATCAGGTGATTTTCTTATTGTATTAGAAGGTGACATTACTTATACCATTTCAACTAAGGTAGATGGTTTTGCACCTTATGAAGAGAAAATTATTATTCCTAAAACGCCTGGTAAAACTGAAACAGTAGTGAAGCCAATCTTCCTTGAAGATGCTGAATAAATTTAAGATTGAAAAAAAGGCTGAATTTATTGGCCATCATCATCCAATTTACAAGATAATAGCGGCCCCTCAAGAAGGCCGCTTTTTTTCTGGAGGTGGCGATAAAATGATTGTGGAGTGGGAAATTAATGATCCATCGAATGTTAGTCTTATCGCAACTTTTCATTTTACCATTTATAGTCTTTGTTTAGTGACGGAATTGCAATTGCTTTTAGCAGGAACCTCTGAGGGAGGAATTCACGTGATTGATTTATCCAATAACAAGGAATTAAAATATTTTCAGTTTCCGGGTGAAGGTATTTTTGACATTCAATATCATGCAGAAAAAGCATTGGTGGTAGCCTCTACTTCAAAAGGTAATCTGGTGTTTATAGATGTAAAACAATTAAAAGTTATTAGGACCCTATCGGTTTCTGAAGATAAAATTAGAAGTATTGACTTTAATACTCACCTACCCTATTTATATGCTGGGTGTTCCGATACCATGGTTTATGTCATAGATCTATTGAAGTATAAAGTTTTAAAGCATTATCAAGCACATCAATGGGCCTGCAATGCCATTTATTATCAACCAGAAAACGAGCAGCTTATAACCGGTTCAAAAGATGCACATATTCGGATTTGGGATCTAAAAAAAACTAATGCATTAATAAAAAATATTCCGGCTCATAACTATGCCATCTACCAGGTGGCCTACAATCCAAGCTTTAAAATTTACTTAACAGCATCCAGGGATAAAACCATTAAGCTATGGGATATGGAGATGAATATTTTAATTCGTATAAATAAAGAAGATTTTGACGGACATATTAATAGCGTCAATACCGTTTGTTGGTTGAACAAAAACCAATTCATATCTGCAGGGGATGATAGAAGAATCATTCTCTGGGAGGTTAATTAAATAACTACAAATCTTCCTTCAAATTCGCATTTTCATTAAACCAATTCATTGATAGATCCAACATGTAAGGATTATCCTTTTTGATCAAATTCAGTTTCCACTCTCTTTTCCACTCTTTTATTTGTCTTTCTCTTTTTACTGCATCTGCAATATCAGGAAAGAATTCGAAGTAAAGCAATTCACAACAATTATATTTTTTAGAGAATCCGGGAAATGTACCATTCTTATGATCAAAGATTCTTTGTTTAATGGCTGAGCTAGAACCGGTGTATAAAACTGTTCTTGTGGTGTTAGCAATGATATAAACTTATCCACCTTTGCGTTCCATAGAATAAATATAAATTATTTTCATTTTTCGTCAAATAGGTCGAGATCCCGACCTGCGTCGGTATAATCCTTTTGGAACAAAGATGGTGGAAAAATAAAAATGATCTTACAAAAGATCGACGAGATACAATTCCTACAAAAACCCTAATTCCAATTGAGCCTCTTCACTCATCATATCCTTATCCCAGGGTGGATCGAAGGTGATATGAATATTTAAATCCTTAACCAGTTCAAGGGCCTTTACCTTATTATCGATATCAGCAGGAATTTCTTCAGCTGCCGGACAATTAGGAGACGTTAATGTCATGATGATTTTTACATTCCCCTCTTCATCCACATTGATCTCGTAGATCAAGCCCAACTCATAAATATCCACAGGGATTTCCGGATCATACACTGTTTTTAGCTTGGCAATGATGTCCGTTTTTAAAGCTTCTATGTCTAATTTTTCACTCATTACTTATACAAAACTAATTAGATTTACTCAATGCCAAAGCATATAGTTTCATTTGTTTTATCATACTCATTAAACCACTGCTTCTATTTTGCGATAATTGTTCTTTTAAGCCAATCTTATCAATAAAATGAAGTTCGGTATCCACAATATCCTGAGCGGTTTGGCCGGATAAAATTTTCACTAACAAGGCTACCATCCCTTTGGTCATGATAGCATCACTATCTGCCTTAAAAAATACTTTATTACCCTCATGAGAAGCGTTTAACCATACCCTGCTCTGACAACCCCGAACCAAATACTCATCCGTTTTAAATTGGTCCTCAATTAAGGGCAAATCCTTGCCTAATCCAATGAGATAATCATATTTACCTTCCCAATCATCGAATAGTTCGAAGTCTTCAATAATTTCTTGCTCTATTTCCTGTATGGTTGGCATCCTAACTCAACATTTTAATTGATTTGTTCACGGCTTCTATTAATCTTTCAATATCCTGATCGTTATTGTAAAAAGAAAAAGAAGCTCGTACAGTACCCGGAATTTTATAAAAATCCATGATGGGCTGTGTACAATGGTGACCGGTCCTAACGGCTACTCCCATTTTATCTAAAATCATCCCCATATCATAAGGATGAATTTGATCAGCCAGAAATGAAATTACAGATGACTTATGATCAGCAGTTCCTATAAAACGCAAACCGGAAATTTCTGCCAGTTCAGCACTTGCTTTTAACATCAGTTCATTTTCTCGTTGGGCAATATTACTGATGCCGATGCTGTTTAAATATTTAATGGCCTCCCCTAAACCAATAACACCTTCGATGTGTGGAGTTCCCGCCTCAAATTTAAAGGGCAATTCATTAAAAGTAGTTTTTTCAAAACTTACCGTTTTAATCATTTCACCGCCCCCTTCAAAAGGTGGCATTTCTTCTAACCATTTTTCTTTACCATACAAAATCCCAATACCTGTTGGACCACACATTTTATGACCAGAAAATGAATAAAAATCACAATCCAATGCCTGCACGTCAATTTTAAAGTGAGGTGCCGATTGAGCTCCATCAATATGTACCAAGATATTTCTACGATGGGCTTCTTCAATAATTTCTTTTACGGGATTAATGGTTCCCAAAGCATTTGAAATATGAACGATAGAAATGAATTTCGTTTTATCAGATAATAAATTTAAAAACGCCTCCCATATCAATTCTCCCTTTTCGTTAATGGGAATTACTTTTAAAACAGCCTTTTTTTCTTCACATAAAATTTGCCATGGAACAATATTACTATGATGTTCCAAATAAGAAATGATAATTTCATCCCCTTCTTTAATAAACTTTCTTCCCCAACTATATGCTAATAGATTAATGGAATTAGTAGTACCCTTGGTAAAAATCACTTCCTCTATTTTGGTGGCATTGATAAATTCTTTTACAAGAACTCGAGATGCTTCAAATGCATCTGTCCCTTCCTGACTAAGGGTATGCACCCCGCGATGTACATTGGCATTATAATATGAATAATAATGTTGAATGGCATCAATCACCATTTGTGGTTTTTGAGAAGAGGCTGCATTATCCAAATAAACCAAAGGTTTATTGTTAACTGTTCTTTTTAAAATAGGAAATTCTTCTCGAATACTTTCCCAATTGATAGAAGTATAAGATGGGGCAATTATTTCAGTAGTTTCAGTCAAATTTTAATTTTCAAATTTTTTATCAATGAGTTGCCTAACTTCCTCTTTAAAAAGTTCATCGTCTAATTGTTCTACCAGATTTCCGGCAAAAGCATACAACAATAATTTTCGGGCCGATTGTTCTTTAATCCCTCTGGCACGCAGATAAAATAACTCATCTTCATTGAGCTGTCCACTGGTGCTACCATGGCTGCATTTAACATCATCCGCATAAATTTCCAACTGTGGTTTGCTATATGAATTGGCGGTTTCGGTTAATACAATATTTTTATTGCTCTGGTATGCGTTGGTTTTTTGTGCATGTTTAGCTACATAAATTCTACCGGAAAATACGGAAGTAGCTTCATCATCTACAATTGATTTAAAAACCTGATCACTTTCGCAAAAAGGAGCATTGTGATTAATCTTTATCCAATTATCTCCATGTTGATCCTCATTTAAAAGAGACAAACCTCTGAGCTTGGCATTCGATTCAACTCCATTTAATTCTACCCAATAATTATTTCTTGCAAATGCTCCTCCCAAGGTAATGTTGTTTACATTCAGTTGAGCATGAGGTAATAAATTGGCATAAAAGTGGGTAATTTGATAGGTATCCTTGCACTCATTTTGTAAACGATTAAAAGAAAAGCTTCCATGATCTAAGACAACTGCATCGGTAAGCAAATTATGAAATACCTTGCCCCCATCACCTGTACAAAGTTCCTTTTTGATCAGATGCATAGAAGCATGTCTGCCCACTAAAACCAGGTTATGGGTTTGATGAAAAGTTTCGGATTCATTGTAACAATCCTGCTGAATCAATATAGGTTCTTCGATGATACAATTATCATGAATATAAATAAACAACCCATTTAAACAAAAGGATTGATTGATATGGGCAAAATAATCGGAATGATGTAAAGGTGTTTTATAAAAATATTTTTCTACCAACTCAGGATACTTGCCAATCCCTTCAATTAAGGGAAGGATTTCTATTTTATCGTAAGTATCTTTGGTAAGTTCAATGGAGGTAATATGTCCGCTTTGAATGGTTACGACATTCTGCGATCCAAATTTAGGAACACAAGTAGGAATTTCTGAAATATGCGGTTGAAACTGAAAGCTCGATAAGTATTTGGTAATAGGTGTATATTTCCAATCCTCATTTTTAATGGTAGGGGCATCCTTACCCTGAATATTTTCGAATGATCTTTTTATTCGATTATCAATAGGTTCAAAATCGGCATGTGCCAAAATCCCATCGTACAAATCAAAAAACAATTGGGTATCGATATGTTTTGTTTCTATGGATTCCATTAGGCTGTTTCTGTTTCTTTTAACCAATCATACCCCTTCTCTTCCAACTCAAGTGCTAAAGATTTATCCCCAGTACGGATGATTTTTCCCTTATATAAAACATGAACAAAATCCGGAACAATATAATCTAATAACCTCTGATAATGTGTAATAACGATAAAGGCATTATTTTGATTATGTATTTTATTTACTCCATTCGCTACAATTCTTAATGCATCAATATCTAAACC
>JBEIQI010000259.1:0-4225 GCA_040376605.1 Flavobacteriales bacterium
ATGCGGCAGCTGACCTAGTTATATCAAGAGCAGGAGCTATGTCCATTTCTGAGCTCTCTGTTTGTGGTAAGGCTTGCATTTTTGTTCCCCTACCCTCCGCAGCAGAGGACCATCAAACCAAAAATGCTATGTCGTTGGTAAATAAAAATGCCGCCATATTGGTAAAAAACTCAAATGCCCCAACCGAACTTAAAACTATTGCCATCAATACCTTGAAAGATGAGAGCAAAATGAATCAACTGGCAGCGAATATTCAAAAATTCGCCGCATTTGATGCAGCGGCAGTGATTTCATCGGAGATTTTAAAACTGGTAAAATGAAAATCGAAGAAATAGAACAAGTATATTTTATAGGCATCGGAGGCATCGGAATGAGTGCTTTGGCCAGGTATTTTAATAGCCGGAATATATTCTGTTGTGGATACGATAAGACCGAAACTGAACTAACTCAAAATCTTCAAGCTGAATTTATTGATATCCATTACGAAGATAACCTAGGGCTCATTCCGGAAAGAATCTTTGATCCTGCTAAAACCCTAATTATTTATACGCCTGCTGTGCCAGCAGATCATTCAGAATTGGTTTATTTTCAAACGAAGGGTTATCAGGTAATAAAAAGAGCAGAAGCATTGGGCATTATTTCGAGGGGAAGCTTTTGTATTGCAGTGGCAGGTACCCATGGAAAAACAACCACCTCCAGCATGATTGCACATTTATGTAAACATGCAGGTTTACCAATAACTGCATTTTTGGGTGGTATTACTACTAACTATGGCACCAACTATATAGAAACTAAAAATTCAACCATAACCGTTGTAGAAGCGGATGAATACGATAGGTCATTCTTACAGCTAAATCCTGATATAGCCATTATTACATCAGCCGAGGCGGATCATTTAGATATTTATGACAATGCAGATTCGGTAAGAGAAAGTTTTGAACAATTTACCGAAAAAATCAAAGAATCCGGAAAACTCATCATGCGCAAAGGTATTAATCTAACACCTGCCATTGAGCCCATTTATGAGTATGGGGTGGATGTTGAAGGCTTATCGGCCCGAAATGTCTTCGTTAAGAATGGGAAGTTCTGTTACGATGTGTTTAATGGTGATGTATTCTTGGGCAACTTTTTATTGGGAGTACCAGGCCGGCATAATATTGAGAATTCCCTTGCTGCTATTGGAGTTGGGCTTATTTTAAACATCCCTCTGGAGCAGATCAAGGAAGCTCTTGATGGGTTTAAAGGAGTAAAACGAAGGTTCGAAACCATCGTGTCAACTAATACCACCACGTATGTGGATGATTATGCGCATCACCCCAC
The DNA here is from genome assembly GCA_040376605.1 of Flavobacteriales bacterium. Taxonomy (GTDB): domain Bacteria; phylum Bacteroidota; class Bacteroidia; order CAIKAF01; family CAIKAF01; genus JANWKQ01. Next base: position 1,321 of record JBEIQI010000259.1, read on the forward strand.
GGAGATTGCCGCTTGCATAGCTGCTGCCCGTGAATTATTCCCGGGAAAACAGATAACAGGAATTTTTCAACCACATTTATACAGTAGAACCCGAGATTTTGCTAATGAATTTGCGCAGAGCCTAGAAAAGCTGGATAGCCTGATTTTACTACCTATTTACCCCGCAAGAGAGCTTCCCATTGAAGGTGTTACTTCAACAATAATTTTAGATAAAGCCAATATTAACAATAAGGTATTGATAAATAAACAGGAGGTACTATCTTATCTAAATGATAAATTGTCTAATATCGGTGTCTTAATAACGATGGGTGCTGGAGATATAGACGGATTGATAAAATCCATTAAAAATCTAATACAATTGCACAACAATTAATATGAAAAAATGGCTTAAAATAACATTGGGACTTTTGCTGATAACTTCGGTTATTAGCCTATTGGCCTTTGTTAGCAGCCAACCCAAGCAAATTAATTGTTTTGATGTAAGCATAAAAATTGTTGGAGATCCCGAGGCAATGTTTGTAAGCGAAGAGGAAATTCTAGATAAATTTCAAACCTTTTGCACCGAAGAAACCGGAGATGAAAGCACCTTGAATTTAAAAGAAATTGAAGTAAATATCAATTCTATCCCTTCTGTTTTACGATCTGACATATATAAAAACGTAAATGGAACCATCAGCATTGAGGTAGAATTGAAAAAAGTAATCGGCCGTATTTATAATAAATCTGGCGATTCCTATTACCTGGATTCGGAAGGTGGCATGATGCCCGTAGTTGAGGATAAGCCAGCAAGGGTATGTATTGTTAATGGAGAAATTTTCGAGGGGTATTCCAACAATGCTTATTACCTGAATGATGATAGTTTAGCGGCCAAATCGATCGTTGATGACATTTTTAGAATGCTGGACTTTATCAACAAGGATGAATTCTGGAAAGCCCAAATTGAACAATTATATGTTACCTCCGATAGAAAATTCATCCTTATACCGGTTGCAGGAATGCATGAAATTATGTTCGGAGAAGCTAACCATATAGAAGGTAAATTTAAAAAGCTGGAATTATTCTACCAGTCTGGAATTAACCGGGTGGGATGGGATAAATACAGCACCATTGATATTCAATACAAAGGGCAGATTATTGGGATAGGACAGGAGGAAGCAATTATTCCTGTGGTAGCAGATACAAGCGCTTCGGCAGAAACCTTAAATAACGGACAAACAGAACCACAATAAAACAGCACATTGATTATGGCACAATCAGAAATTATCGTAGGCCTTGACATAGGAACAACCAAAATTGTTGCCATGGTAGGACGTAAAAACGAAAACGGGAAAATTGAAATTTTAGGTGAAGGTAAGGCAGAGTCTCTTGGTGTTCAAAGAGGCGTTGTTACCAACATTATTCAAACCATCGATTCAATAAAAAAGGCAGTGGCAGAAGCCGAACTAGCCTCTGGTGTTGAAATAAAAAGAGTGGTTGTAGGTATTGCCGGACAGCATATTAAAAGCTATCAGCACCGTGGTATTTATACGCGTAAAAATACCGATGAAGTTATTGAACAAAAAGATGTAGACAGCCTTATTGAGGATATGTATAAATTATCTATTCCTCCAGGTGAACAAATATTGCATGTAATTCCACAAGAATACATCGTAGATAATATCCCTGATATCAAAGATCCATTGGGAATGATGGGCTCTCGTTTAGAAGCTAATTTCCATATTATCACCGGACAGATTTCTGCAGCTCAAAATATTTCAAGATGCTGCCAGCAAGCCGGATTAACCATTGATGATTTGATCCTTGAGCCTTTGGCATCTGCCGAAGCTGCTTTAGGAATGGAAGAAAAAGAGGCAGGTTGTGCATTGGTGGATATTGGCGGTGGAACAACTGATATTGCCATCTTTCAGGAAGGAATTATCAGACATACCGCAGTAATTCCATTTGGAGGAAATATATTAACCGAAGACATTAAAAATGGTTGCAGCATTATTAAGAACTATGCAGAACTTTTAAAAGTGAAGCATGGTTATGCATTACCATTAGAAAAATTTGAGAATACCAGAATAACCGTTCCGGGTTTAAAAGGTCGTCCACCAAAGGAAATTACCCTTCGCAACCTTACCAATATTATCAATGCTCGTATGAGTGAAATTTTGGAAATGGTTAATTATGAAATTGTGAACTCCGGATACAAAGATAAATTAGCAGCCGGAATCGTAATTACAGGTGGTGGATCTCAATTGAAATTCATTAAACAACTTACCGAATTCATTACAGGACATGAATCCAGAATTGGTTATCCGAATGAACATATTTCGGGCGGTAAAGCCGATAAGGTAAGTTCTCCCATATACAGTACTTCTATTGGTTTAATGATGATGGGCTTTGATGACCATACCCGAGAAGTTGTATTAGAAGAATCTAAGGTGAAACAACATAGCAAAAAAACCAAAGGTAGTTTTTGGGATAAACTCATCAACAAAGGCCGTGACTTCTTTGAAGATGACGAAACCAAACTTTAATTTAAAAAACGAAACAAACATTTACTAATTATCAAACCAATTAAATTACTAATATGGAAAACCAAAATAACGAACTGATAAAATTCGAACTTCCGAAAGATCAGTCATCCATTATTAAAGTAATCGGAGCAGGTGGTGGCGGTAGCAATGCCGTTAACCATATGTATAACATGGGTATTAAAGGGGTAGATTTTATTATTCGTAATACAGATAATCAATCTCTGGAATTAAGCCCGGTCCCTAATAAAATTAAATTAGGTAAAAGTTTAACTGAAGGACGTGGTGCAGGTGCTAAACCAGAAAATGGTTTAAAATCTGCCTTAGAAAACATTGAAGAAGTAAGAGAATTACGATTCCGGCTGCTAATTTATCTTTGTATCCGG
>JBEIQI010000010.1:0-26667 GCA_040376605.1 Flavobacteriales bacterium
AGTTTCTTAACAACATCCTTTTTACCTAAAGCCCCAACAAAAACTACATTGGTAATATTGGGAGCAAAATAATCGGCGTAATGCTTTTTTACATCATCCAAGGTAATGTTCCCAACGGAAGCTTCTGTACCTATTGAAGGAGTTCCTAAAATATCTTCATTTCCATAAAGCAATGTACCCAAAACGTTTTCGGCAATGGTAGTAGCTTGTGTCTTTTGATTGGCAATTGATTCGAGAGTTTGTTTTTTAATTCTATCAAAATCTGCCTGATCAAATCTTGGTTTAAATATTACCTCTTTTAAAAGTTCAATAGTTCTATCGAAATTAGCCGTTAAACTTAAAACCTGAATGGTGATTTCCTCGCGGCCTGCATTAACAGAAATATCGGAACCTAACATATCCAATTCCTTTGACAATGCTTCTGGAGTATACGATTGAGTACCTTCGTTCATTAAATTGGCAGTGATACTTGCCAAACCAGATTTATTTAACGGCTCCATGATATGACCCGCTTTAATGGTAATCGTTAATGCCACCAATGGTAACTCGTTGTAATTGGCACCAATCATTTTTAAGCCGTTATCATAATCCTGAGTCCAATAAACCGGCACACTTACAACAGGTGCAGTGCCAGCAGTTGGACGATAATTGCTTGCAAAAGGATATTTACCCTTATTGTAAGTAAGTTTTTGATACTCTGATAAGTCATTTTTAAATCCAACCGGAGCAGTAGGTTTTTTGAAATTATCTGCTGCTGCAACAATATCGGATTTCCCTTTAGGGACGACGCTCAATATAACCGCAAATCTATTTTTTATATAGGTAGTATAAACTCTTAAAACATCTTCTTTGGTTACTTTTTTATATCGATCTAAATCCTGTTTAATATAATTGGGTGTGCCGGTAAACGTTTGATAATAGGCTAACTTGGCTCCTTTGCTGGAAACACTTTGCAAACCGGATATTTCGCTGGCTTCATGAGTTGCCATATATTTTTTAATATCGTCATCATTCACTCCCCTATCTTCAAAGTCAACCATGGCCTGTTTAACCATTGCCAACATATCTGCTAAGCCAGCGGTTGGAAATGAACGAATCATAACAATAAACTCACCTGATAATTCGCTGGTAGGGGTCATAGCATTTGCTGATAACGCCTTTTGAGTTTTTACCATGTTTTGATATAAAATGGAGTTATTACCTCCTCCAAAAATATCTGCTAATACATCCAATGGAGCTTCATCTGGGTGACGTGCAGGTACTGTTGGATATGTGATTCGCAGCATGGGAAATCTTACATTATCTTCATAAGAAATAAAACGATCCTTGTCCAAAACAGGCACATTAGCCGCCATGTTTTTCACTTCAGGACCAGAAGGTATTACAGCAAAATATTTTTCGATAAGACCAAGAGTTTTGGCTACATCGATATCTCCTGCTACCACTAATGTTGCATTATTTGGACTATACCAGCGAAGAAAAAATCTTTTTAAATCATCTAAAGTAGCCGCATTTAAATCTTCAATATATCCTATGGTAAGCCAAGAATATGGATGACCAAATGGGTATAATGCTTCTGCCGTTTTCTCACCAGCTAAACCATAGGGTTTATTGTCATAATTTTGTCCCCGTTCGTTTTTAACTGTTGCTCTTTGAATTTCAAATTTTTGTTGGGTAGCTGAATCCAAAAACCAACCCATACGATCTGCTTCTAACCATAAAGCCGTTTCTAATTGATTACTAGGCATGGTTTCGAAATAAGTGGTTCGATCTAAATTAGTAGTTCCATTGAGCCTTCCACCGCTTTCTGTAACGATTTTAAAATGCTCCTCATCCTTTACATGTTCTGATCCCTGAAACATCATATGTTCAAAAAAGTGGGCAAATCCGCTTCGCCCCACCAATTCTCTGGCTGAACCAACATGATACATTACTTCCACATGAACAATTGGATCAGAATGATCTTCATGCAGAATAATGGCAAGCCCATTGGGGAGTTTGTATTTTTTATAAGGGATTACAAGTTCAGTTCCTTTTCCCGGAAGCACCTCTTCAACAAATGTTGCTGTTTGAGCAAAAGCTGAAGCAGAAATAATAATTGCTGATAAAGCAATGAATAGTTTTTTCATACGATAAATTCTTAATCCTATAAAAGTATTGAAAATATGCAATATTTATACCAGTTGTGCTGCAAAAAACAAAATCGGGCCAGTTAAATACCCATTTGTTTCCATAAAATCCATCAAATTCAAAATTGCCCAAGGCTTGGGTTAAAAATATTCAGAAGAATGCAGAAAACTAATTGTTATGGAGTTATGGAAAATAAGGCTTCCCAAATAATAAAATAAGACTAAAACCAGGCCGAAAAACTACCTGTTATCTGACCATTATAATTAACCTCATTGCCTGACATATCCCGATAGATTTTATTGAATCCGTAAAATCCACGACCTTCAACCCTAAACATAAAGTTCTCCCATAAATGGAAGTTCAAGCAAATTCCTCCTCCTAAAACATGAAATTGTTTGTTAGTTGTTGTAGGTCTAACTAAAACATTTTGTGCATCTCGAAAATACTCAACTCTACCTGAAATAGAAAATGTTTTATTAAACTGGTATCTAGCTATTACATTTCCGCTATACCAAATGGGGGATGTTATATTTTTCAAACTGTCTTCTCTCATCTGAACACCAATATAAGCGGATGAAGTTAAATCAAACTTTTTTTTGGAATAGATAAAAAATATATCCGTAAATGCCCTAAGCCTGTAATTGGGGGTTGAGTCCGTTTTCTCATCCCCTATATAGGTATTCCAATTAAATATCAAATTACTTGAGATCTTATATTCCAATTGAGTTGCAGCGGCCTTACCATCTCCATTCTCCGAAATATTCTGCCATCCATTTAAGCCATAAAGGCTTAAGGTCAATTTTTTACCAATAGGCAATTGAACTTTAAAACCGGTTAAATAATAAGGTACATTTTCAGCAGCTAAGGATCGAGTATACATTAAATGGTCCTTGGACAAATAGGATTCGTTGGTAAAGGGAGATCCCAAAATTCCGGCATAAATCCAGGCATCGTAATTTTTAAAGGGTTTTACTCCTACACTTGCTTCCAGCAAAAACTTAAGTGGAACCGGTTCATTTACGTAATTCACCATCATAAAAGTGCCAAATCCAGCTACCAATCTGGCACGAATCCTGGAAGAGCTATACCTCAAATCCAGAAAAGCCAAATTAATATTCATTTCATTATGACGCGCCGAGGCTGTTAAATAAGGTATGTTTTTATCAGGTATTTGAGAAAAATTATAGGTATAATAGGTATCCACATACCCGCCGATACTAATGGCTCCTATTCTAACGGATGCAGAAGTATCAATAACGGCGGTATTAACTACCTGGCAAGTTGCCACCTTGGAAATAAAAATAATTACAGAAAAAATGAGCAGTTTCTTCAAAATAACCAATCAATAATTGCGATAGCAATATTAGTTATTTATTGATTTAATTTAACAAATTTGGTAATCATTCTTTTTATAATAGGAAGATAAGTTGAATCTACAGGCACTGCATAATTAGCATCAAAGGCATAAACAGAAGGTATGGGCAATTCGGGATATTGTTTAATCATTTGAAGCTTGATATAATTATTAGTAACCGATAAGTTTTTTACAAATGCCGCAGCGTAGCGGGTTTGAATTGCTCTATATCTATCATCGGGTGTTTCGAATAGACTTACCTTATAACTATAAACCAATGTTTCATTAAAACCATTGGCATTTAAAATAACATATCCTTCATCATTTTTAAGAGGCTCAATTCCAACAGGCTCCATATGAATATTCTTTTCGATTTCCTCAAATATTCCCCTTCCCTGTTGAATAGTTTCCTGCAGATGTGGAATAGCCATGGTGATAATATTTGCAATTTCTTCTACCCAATTCTCCTCGGTAATCTCTCGAGAAAAAACCACTTTCATTTCCTGTGCATCTATCCCTTTTAGTATTTTAGGAAACTTATCGGCTAGAGATAATTGATTGTCCTTTAATTGAACTAATTCGCAATATTGATCAATGAGTTCCGATAAATGAGGATATAGTTTTAATTGATTATAAGAGTTTTTTACTTCTTGTAAATATGCCAATAGTACATATTGTTTATACTCTGTATCAATGATTGGGGCCGTAATCCAGTTTTTTTCTAACTTCTTCATTGAAATTCCGTTTTTAGGTTATACGCATTCCATTGTTTAAAAGTTACTTTGGATAGACAACTATAGAGGAGTTATAGTTTGCAATTTTGAAGATAATTATAATTTTTCAAAATGAAAATTCAGCCATTTATAAAGATTCTTATGCCGGTTATATTTTTTACCAGTTGTGTATCGAGTAAAAAATTTAATGACCTGGAAAATTTATATAAAGATTGTAACAAAAACAGGGATAGTTTAACCATCGCCAATCAAAATTTAAATGCGGCCCTGGCAGACGCCAAAATTCAATTGGATGTAATGGATAAAATTCAAAAAGATCTTATTGCGGATACTACGTCCATAGGTTCGGAGATTAGATATTTGCGATCAAAAAATAAAGAATTACAGGACTTAAATAATACCCTGGAAAACAACTATTCCAAATTAGCCAAAGGAACAGAACAAGAAATGACTGATCTGCTTAACGAATTGAGAACGGCTAAATTAAAACTCCAGGAAAGAGAAGACGAACTGGCGCAAAAAGCTCAACGATTGAAAGATTTAGAAGAAGCATTGGCTCAAAAAGACAGGGATGTTCAAAACCTGAAAAATAAATTATTAGAAGCTTTAAAAGGATTTAAAGATTCTGGGTTAACGGTTGAAATTAAAAATGGAAAAGTTTATGTGAGCATGAGTGAAAAATTACTCTTTGCCAGTGGAAGTACCGAAGTAGATCAAAAAGGCAAAGATGCATTGGTAGAATTAGCTCGTGTTTTAGAAAAAGAGAAAGACATAAATGTGATGGTAGAAGGACATACCGATAATGTTCCCTTAAAGGGGACAGGATGCAACAAGGATAACTGGGATCTTTCGGTTGCAAGAGCCAATGCCATTACCAAAATAATTTTGGGCAGTGCTACCATCGATCCATCTAGGATTACCTCAGCAGGCAGGGGTGAGTTTTTCCCTCTGGTAAATAATGATAGCCCCGAAAATCGAGCTAAAAACAGAAGGACGGAGATTATCCTTACCCCCAATTTAGATGCCTTGCTGGAGATTATGAAATAAAATTCATTAACAACTTGTAAACACTTTGTCAAGTCAAATTATGTAATTAACTAGCATACCGATTGTTGCGAATTTTAGAAAATCAACTCTTACAATTCATCAGGCAATTTTAACTAAATTAATGAAAAAACATTATTAGATTCATGCTTAATAACCCAATTAAGTATGAAGAGGAATCTATTATTATCTTTTCTGCTATTTTGCTTCCTAAACATAGGCCATTCGCAAATAGTATATACACTATCATCCTGCACTTATGCTCCTATTGCAGGGGCAGGTACCCCGTTACCACAATGTGATGATTGTATGTCCGGAATGGTTCCTATCGGATTTACATTTAGTTTTTATGGAGTAAACTTTACTACCTGTGATATAAGTTCTAACGGTTTTCTAACTTTTAATGGGGGTATGGGAAATGGTTGTTGCTCTGGCCAGTTAATGCCAGTAGCCACCTGGCCCACTATGATTGCCTGGAGCTGGGATGATATGTATACCATTGGTGCAACTTTTGAGTACTTCACTACCGGAATAGCCCCAAACCGAATTTTTGTTATCAATTATAACAATGTGGGTTACTGCTGCTCTTCCTCTAATCAAGCCTCCGTTCAAATTCAATTGTACGAAACTACTAACGAAATTAGAATTTTATCCGCCAATAATAATCATGCGGGAAGAACCGCAACTATGGGAATCCAAAGTATAGGAAATGGAAATCTGGTAGTACCCGGAAGGAACTCTACTAGTTGGACAGCAGGGGCCAATGAATGTCAATCATTTACCCCAGGTCCTCCTCCTCCTCCCGCTAATGATAACCCATGTGCAGCCATTGGACTAACTCCTTATGCAAACTGTTTTTATAGTTTTTATACCAACCAATCCGCTACTGCCACAGCAGGAGTGCCTGCTCCGGGTTGTGCCGGATACTCTGGAGGAGATGTATGGTTTAGTGTAACCGTACCTGCAGGTGGAGCATTAAATTTCGATACCCAAACAGGGGGTATGCTAGATGGGGGTATGGCCATTTATTCAGGCCCTAACTGTAGCACATTAAGTTTGATTGCAGGCGCCTGTGATGACAATAATAGCGCAAATGGTAATATGCCTGCCATTAATCTAACTGGATTAACCGTTGGATCCACTGTTTGGGTAAGGGTTTGGGAAAATGGGAATAACAATAACAACACCTTTGGGATTTGTGTGGTAAATCCAAATGCTCCGCCAAGTGTAATGGGAAGTGGAGCTATTTATATTGGTAGTAATGGAGGCAATCCATGGGGCTCAACCTCCAATCAACAAGCCATGAATAATGTTTTTGGTGTAGGCGGTTGGACCCAAGCCTTTGTGGAAACAGCTAATGGGGCAGCCATATTTGTTCCTACCAACTGTTTTATTTTTATTGAAGGTGGTGATTTTACCGCAGATGAATTTAATACTTTTATTACTGCCAATATGGCTTTGATGGAAGCTTGGGTAGCCATTGGCGGACGTTTAATTATTAATGCAGCACCTAATGAAGGCGGAAATATAAATTATGGTTTTGGCGGTGTAACTTTAATTTATGATGGCGGTACTTCGCTAGGGGCAAATGGGAATGCGGCCGCCGGACAAGCCGGTAACCCAATTTTCAATGGCCCATCTCTGCCCTGTGGAACAGCTTTTGTTGGCAATTGGTTTGCTCATGCATGGATTTCGGGTGGTGGAACTACATCACTAATTGATGATTTTCCAGGACCATCTTTAACCGAAAAAATTTGGGGCGCAGGCCGGGTTTTATTTGGAGGAATGACAACCTCTAATTGGCATACTCCAATACCAAATGGCGATAACTTGATGACGAATATCGTTAACTATCAGGCATCTTGCATTACACCATTACCAGTTGAGCTAACTTCTTTTACTGGCACCTGTTCCGATCAAGGAACTCAATTAAATTGGCAAACGTCTTCAGAAATTAATAATGCATTGTTTATCGTTGAAACCAGCGATGATGCAGTTAACTATACTGAAGAAATAATTATTGAAGGTGCAGGAAATAGCAATCAATTATTAGAGTATTCATATTTATCACCATTCAGATCCTATCCCGGTAATTATTTTAGGTTAGTGCAAAAAGACTATAATGGTGCTGAAAAAATTTATGGACCTATTTATATAAGTTGCCATGAATCAAATAATACGAATTGTGCAATTGTAAATACGCTTGATGATCAAATTAATGTAAGCATCTATTCAGCCAAGGCTGACCTATTAAACTGTACCTTAACGGATATTCAAGGCAAGGTAATTAAGTCTGTTCAACAGTCTGTATCTAAAGGAACCTCAACATTAAGTTTCGATGGAAGTACAATTCCTTCCGGAGTATACATTGTTTTAATTAACGGAACCGATAGTCAATGTTCAAATAAGTTTATTAAACCATAATATTCAACTTATCGGCTTAATTACTTAAGTACGAAATTAAAGGGGGCTTTATATAAAACACGTACTGGGTCTCCTGCATTTGTTCCAGGAATTAAACGTGGTAAATGTTGTATGGCTCTAATCACCTCTTCGGCACATCCATCGCCAATGTCGTGTATAACCTGAATATTGGAAATGGAACCATCTTTTTCAACTACAAACTGAACGACCACCTGGCCTTCGGTCTTTCTTTTTCGAGCCTTTTCAGGGTAAATAATAAAGTCATTAAAAAAGGCAGCCAGCTTGTTTTCAAAACAAATAGCTTTAGCAACTTCGTCTTTTTGCAATTCGCAGCCTTTCCAGGTTGGTTTTGAATCAACATCCACCAAAATAGGATCTTCATTGGTTTGTGAAAACCCAACCATCATGATTGCCATGGAGAATATAGAAACAATATAATTTTTCACTTAGAATTTTTGTCGTTTTAATTTACCCGTTGGTGTAAACTCAAATTTATCTAAAATTATCACATGTTTTACCAACTCGTATTTATTTAACCCACTATTTACTTGATTCAATAATATTGCCATATTGGCATTCGAATCACCCCTTAACAGAACTATAACAGGCACTTCTCCAAAAGTCTCATCCTTTTGAGAGCTAACATAGAACTGAGCTTCAGGCAATATCCCTGCCTTAATAATTCGTTGCTCAATATCTTCACTGTATATCTTTACCCCACCCGAATTGATTACATGATCCAATCGGCCTTTCCAAATGAACGATTTTTCATTAATTAACTCTACTGCATCCTTGGTAATGATGGGATCCGCATTTATGCCCGGAAGATTAATGACCAAACAATTTTCCTTATTTACCGAAAATAATACATCATCATAAACTGCATGATAAATAGGCTGTCCAATTTTTCGAACCGCCACATGAGTTAACGTCTCCGTCATCCCATATGTTGCATAAATGTTATTTTTAAATGAAGTCAATTTTTTTTCCAGTGTAAAGGGGATTTCTCCACCACCAATAATTACCTGATCAATTTTTTCAAGTTTCTCTCGTGCTGTTGGATCAGATATTATGGAAATTACCTGAGCCGGAGTAAATGCTGCAAAATTAACTTCATCTAATTGTTTAAAAGGATTTAATGAGGGCTGTTCCCAAATTAATGAAGCTCCTGAGACAAATGCTCTTGCCATCATTAATCTACCCGCTACAAATTGTGTGGGTAAACAAAGTAACAATTTAGAAGAAGCGTTAATCCCAAAAAACCTACATGTATTGGTGGCACTTTGCGCAATCTGATTTTTAGAATAGCTTACTTCCTTTGGCTTACCGGTAGTTCCAGAAGTATTAAAAGAAATGGAGTTGACCTCTGGGTCCAACAATTGTTGCAGGAAAATAAATCCGGATAATTTCCAAGGAGGTAATGGATAGTTAAGTTGATCTTGTATCTTATTCAGATCAAACATTTCGCCGTTGATATGAATAAAATTATTTTTCATTAAAAATTTAACCTCCAAGGTTTATTCGGATCATACATTAAGTTTTCCGTATCAAGGTAAAGTGGGGAATCGAAATTATTGGTAAATAATTGGCCAGTGCCTAGTCCCTGATGAATTGGATTTTGTTTGGTAAAGGTCCATTGAGCAATGGCATTTAAACCTAAGTTCGATTCCAATGCACTTGTTATCCACCAACTTATATCCCTTTGCTCTGCAAGTTCAATCCATTCTTCACTTTGTTGAAAACCTCCCACTAACGATGGTTTTAAAACAATAAATCCCGGATTGATGATGTCTAATATTTCTTCTTTATCCTCTTTAGTAACTGCCCCGATACATTCTTCATCCAAGGCCACAGCTATTGGACTCGATAAACAAAGGTCTGCCATTTCATCCCAGTTACCTGCCTTAATGGGTTGCTCTATGCTATGTATTTCGAAGGGAGCCAAACGTTCTAATATTTCTAAGGCCTCATGAGGAAGATAAGCTCCATTCGCATCTAATCGAATTTCAAGTTCCTGGTATCCAAAAACATCTCGTATTTGTTCTATAATACGATATTCATCTTCAAAATCTAAGGAACCAATTTTTAACTTAATACACCTAAAACCCCCATGAATCTTTTCATTGATTTGTTCAATCATATAATCCGGACTCCCCATCCAAATAAGCCCATTAGTCTTCACTAACTCCAACCCAGAAGTAAATTTAGAGGGGAACAATATTTTATCTCCGTTGTTTTTTAAATCCAATAATGCTTGTTCTAAAGCAAATTGAACAGAGGGAACATGATCCAACTTGCCAAATATGAACTCGTTATATGATTCAATTTTTCGGCAGACATCAATTAAGGCGCTTTCAATTTGTTTGGGAGTATCAATACTTAAACCCGTTAATGGTGCAACCTCTCCATAACCAGCTAATTCTGGATAAGCTTGTTCATACACCTTAAGAATCCAAATATCCCGATAGGACATTACCCCTCTGGAAGTTTTGCCAGGCTTACGAAATTGTAGTTGATAGGGTATAAATTCGGCCTTAAGATTTTTAAAATCCATACTTCTTAAAAGGTCGAATACATCCTCCGAATCGAAATCTAACTGCATGTAATTTATTTATTAAATAAAACTATACTTAAAAATACAGAATACAAAAGGGTAATAAAAACATTTACCTTTAGTTGAGCATCATACTTTTTTTCCTCTACAATTCGCCAAACCATTAACAAATGAATAAGAGCAATCATTAAAGCTGCTAAATGCCAAATAAAATGAAACGGCATATACAACCATTGGAAAATAATTGCGCATAAACTTCCGGAGACAATTAAAAAGGTATGGTAAATTTTCGACTTGGCAAATCCAAGACGAACCGGAATAGTAATCTTGCCGCAAGCTTCGTCGTTTACAATATCCCTCATATTATTCATATTTAAAACACCTGCGGAGAAAAACCCTATAGCGCCTGCGGGTAAGAATACCTGCCATAAAATTTCTTTATACTGTAAATAAAAAGAGCCCCCTACAGCCGTTATCCCAAAAAACAAAAAAACCATAATATCGCCTAATCCTTTATATCCATAAGCATTTTTACCAACGGTATAAAAAATAGCGGCTACAATACATATTATTCCAATCCCCAAAAAAAATAATCCAGCCATTGGATTTGCATCGCTTAAACCCAAATAAACTAACCAAATTCCGCAAATAAAAGAAAAGAACCCAATAATTATCATGGCCGTTTTCATGTCTTTAGGGTCGATCAGTCCACTTTGCAAGGCGCGCTGAGGACCCACTCTATTTTCATTATCAGTTCCCTTCTGAAAATCACCATAATCGTTGGCCAAGTTAGATAGTATTTGAAGCAACAAGGCGGTGTATAAGGAGAGTTTAAAAATTAACGAATCAAATGCACCATAATAAAAAGCCACGGCATTTCCCACCACTATACCCGAAACGGCAAGTGGTAAAGTTCTAATTCGCAATGCTTTTATCCAGGCTTTTATTTTCATTTTTTATTTTTGGTCGGCTCTTCCGGTGTTTCGCTAAATATTTATTTTCACGCAGAATTCGCAAAATAGCAGATTATTTTCAATGCTTTCTTTTTGCTCAGATTTTGAATTCACAGAAAAGGCATCGAAGACGGCTTCTGCGAATTCAAAATTCGTGTATGGTAGTCTACCGAATGGCATTCTGCTCGTCCGCGAATTCTGCGTGAAAAAAAATGATATCGCTTCACCCCGGGCCGCAATCATTACTTATGGAAATTTAGGCAACTTACTAAAATCAGGTTTGCGTTTTTCTAAAAAGGCATTTCTTCCTTCAACAGCCTCATCCGTCATATAGGCCAAACGTGTTGCTTCACCGGCAAAAACCTGCTGACCTACCAGGCCATCGTCGATTAAATTAAAGGCAAATTTTAGCATTTTAATGGCCGTTGGACTTTTGGTCATAATGGTTTGAGCCCAATCATAAGCGAATTGATCCAATTCAGTATGTGGCACCACAGCATTTACCATTCCCATTTCATAAGCATCTTGTGCCGAATATTCTTTCTCTAAAAAGAAAACTTCTCTAGCACGCTTCTGCCCAACCTGACGCGCCAAATAAGCTGAACCAAAACCGGCATCGAAACTTGCTACATTGGCATCCGTCTGTTTAAATATTGCATGTTCTTTGCTAGCTATTGTTAAGTCACACACTACATGCAAACTATGCCCACCACCTACTGCCCAGCCCGGCACAACAGCTATTACCACTTTATTCATGAAACGAATCTGTCGCTGAACATCCAAAATATTAAAACGATTTATTCCATCATCTCCTTTATAACCTGTTGTGGAACGCATGCGTTGATCACCTCCAGAGCAAAATGCCCAACCACCATCTTTTGGAGAAGGACCTTCACCTGTTAATAATACAACGCCAATTTCCTGACTCTCATGACAGATAATTAAAGCTTCTAGCAATTCCGATACTGTTTTAGGACGAAATGCGTTACGAACTTCGGGCCTATTAAATGCTATACGAGCTACACCATTGGCGTATTTGAAGGTGATATCTTCGTATTCTTTTAATGTTGTCCAGTTGATCTGTGACATAAATTATTGTTGTTGTAAATATTTATAAAAATTCCTGAATATATCCGCACTTTCGGTAGCATTGGTAAACACTTCTAAAATAGCAGGTTTATGGTTATTGGCTTTCATAAAATCATGCCAAATTAAGGAGAGCTCTTTTTCACTTTCAGCCTCAAAATAAGAAAGACCAAAATGATTCGCTAAATGAGAAAAATGATGATCTAAAGAAGTTTCAAATAAAGTTTCACATTCCTTTAATTCTCTTGGGCCCTCAATTACTTTAAAAATATTTCCTCCAGAATTATTAATGATGATTATTTTAAAATTGCACTGAAGATGTTGGTTAAAAAATGCATTGGCATCATATTGAAATGAAAGGTCACCCGTAATTAGAAAATTCACTTTATTTGAACCAAAGGTATAACCTACTGCCGTGCTGGTAGAACCATCAATTCCACTAGTGCCTCGATTGGCATAAAATTGACAATCCTTTTTATAGGTATCATTAAAAATTTGTGCATATCTAACCGGAGTGCTATTGGCCAAATGAATAATTGAACTTGCAGGGATATGATTTGCAATGAACTCGTAAACTTTTAAATCAGAAAATTTACACTTGGCCAAATAATCTGTTTTTGCAGTTGCCGCTTTTTCACTGGCCTTGGTCCAATTGGTTTTAAAATCAGATTCCAAGTTATTGTCCATTAACTCATTTAACAAACCCTTTAAGGCTATAGCAGTATCTGCTTGGATTAGGGTTTGATTGTTTTTAAATGTATCTACTAACTCTTCATCCATTTGAATCCTTGCCACTGGGGCCCCTATTCCCAGCAAATATTTTTTGATTTGCTTAGATACAACGGCTCCTCCTGCATATACAATTAAATCGGGTTTTTGATTTACATAATGAATCGCCTCTGCCGCATTATTAATATAACATGAAGAATTTATATTAGCCAAATTTTCTGCTACCACAACCACTCTGCTGAATGATTGCAAACTTTCAATGGTATTCCTCATTGAATCATTATAGGGCATTTGACCTATCACTAAAAGTATATTGTGTTTACCTGCTAATATTTCCGACCAGGCAGTAAAAGTTGCCTGGGTTGAATAAAAATTAAATTTGTTGGTATGAACCATCGTATAATCATCATGATACAATGGTTCGGAAAAAGCACAATTTATATGTACCGGCCTGGATTTGCTCACAAGTATTTGACAAGCCTCATTAACGGTTCGTTGTGTAAACCAAAGATCATCTTCGTTAAACAATTCACCCTTTAAATGGTAAGACTTTGCAATTATATTAGCATAAATACCCTGTTGGCGAATAGCCTGGCCATCCTGCTGACCAATCCAAGCTTCAGGACGATCGGCCGTTAAAACGAGTAAAGGCACATGCAAATAATATGCTTCGGTAATTGCTGGCGCCAAATTAAGCACAGCAGTTCCAGAAGTACATACAATAGCAACCGGTCGTTGATTTGCCTGTGCTAAACCTAAGGCAAAATAGCCTGCACTGCGTTCGTCAACAATTGATAAACATTTAAAGGATGAATGACGCGAAAAAGCTAATGTAAGTGGTGCACTTCTGGAACCAGGACAAATAATCACCTCTGTTATTCCATAATGCTGAAGAATATCCACTAAATAAGGAGATGATTTTTGGCCATTAATATCCATATACAAATGTAGTAAACTTGGCCTGATACAGGCAATTGGCTACAAAAACTTTAATAATGCCTGAGATTTGAGCCGAGATTCGGCCCATTCTGCTTCCAACTTTGAATCGTGGGTAATACCTCCTCCTGCATATATGTAAAGCGCTTGCGAAGTTAACGACATGCATCTTAAATTTACCGATAATGCAGCACCCTCTTTTGAAATAGGTCCTAAATAACCGGAATAATAAAACCTTCGATGTGTTTCTGTTTGATTGATCAGTTGCAGAGCAGGTATCTTAGGAAATCCTCCAACGGCAGGTGTTGGATGCAAATAATGAGTCAATTTTAGCAAGACATTTAAATTGTAAGGTGTTGGGGCCTTTGCCGAAATTCTGGTAATTAAATGAATCATATCCCCATAACTAAATTCTGATGGGACATCCAGGTTGGCATTACCAAAATTTTCGGTGAAAATATTTTTAATATAATTGGTAACAATCTCTTGTTCTACTTTCTCTTTATCGCCAAAATTAAATTCCGGATTTGAAGCAGCTCTTGTTCCAGCCAATGACATCGTAGTTACTTCATTCTTTTCCCAATTGACCAAAATCTCAGGGGTAGCCCCAATCCAGGTTCCTGCAAAGGGTGAGCTAAATAAATAAATAAAAGCCTGTGGATAAGCTTTACGTAATTGAAATAACAATTCACCAACGTTTAATTGGGTCGGCATGGGATGCTTCGTTAAAGTTGACAAAATAGCTTTATCGCATTTGCCTTGTTCGATGTATTCTTTATATTTTTTAAAGCACCCAAGGTAATCATCAAAGGAGGTGCTAACCTCCGTTTTAAGTGCATCTAATTCCCAAAATCCACCATGATCATTAGTGTTTAACAATTTATCTATGGCTTGTTGATTCTCGAATTGAGGACTTACAATGACCTGGGGAATTTCAGTTTTATTAAATGGATAAAAAATAAATGAATGATCTAATGAGGGACTGTTATCTTGAAAATCCTGCAATAAAAATTGAAAGTTTGATTGGAATGGTAATGAATAAAATACTCCGGCCCATTGAGCCTTTTTACACTTTGATAAAAATTGATTGATATGGTCGGCGAGAATATTCAATGTGCAAATATAATTAATAAGAATGGTAAAACTGCCCCGGGGCGAAGCGGTAGCTGCCTGATGGCAAATCCTTGCTATTGCTAATTTTGCCGAGTAGCCGGCAGAAATACCAGACAAAAGGTACAAGAGCCAGGGTTTGCCGCAGGCACTTGAATATAGCACCGGATAGGCACAAAAAAAGCCCGGCAAATAACCGGGCTTCTAAAAATAGGATCGTATTAATTTTTGATGAGCTTTTTTCGAATGCTAAAATTACCTACCGTTATATCTACGGTATAAACGCCATTCGCATAATCGTTGGCATCAAAGGTTTGAATAAACTCCCCATTTACCACTTCAAATTCTTTTTGATAGATGGTTTGCCCCATAACATTTATAATGGAGATGGTAATTTGATCACCATTTACATCTCTTAAATCTACCGTATAAGTATTGGAAGTTGGATTAGGATAAATGGTAACCTGTGAAATATAATTTTGATCCTCTAGGCCAAAATTATTTAGGTTATAATAAGCAGTATCACTACAACCAAAAGTATTCATAGCTATTAACTGATATTCTGCATTTCCGGTAGGTGTATAATGACTTTGAACACCTTCGGGTGCAGGGATATTTACCCATGAAGAACCATTCCAGGTTTGCCATTGATAAGAAATAGTCCCTCCTATATTTGATTGTAACCATTGATTAGCTGCACTCCAAACAATAGCAAAATTCCATTGAATTGCTGGATTTTCGGTAACGGTTACTGAAGCACTATGACTTGAACAGCCAGTAGCCAAATCGTAAATGGTAACAGAATAATTTCCTGGATCGGATACATATAGTTCATTTACAACAGTTGTTGCAATTAATACCGTATCATCAATATACCATTCGTAAGAATAACCCGGTGTAGCAGTTAACAATACTGAATCGCCCGGACAATAATCGGGTGAAGAAGCTGTAAGCGTTGGCGCAGCAGGTGAAGGATAAACATGAATAGTATCGGTAACGGTTATAATGGTATCCACAACGTATCCAATAGTAAATGATCCTGAACAACCTCCACCCCATGGCGATACGGTACTATAGCCATATGTTCCAGCACCCGGTATACTCATTACACTGGTTCCACCATCATCGTCTGCAGAGACATTGTCATCATCCCAAATCTGTATAGCCAGAATGGTGCTTGATAGGGGTACATTTAAACCTGACCATGTTTGAGTAGTATTATCGGTTCCAGCTGATGAATAATAAGTTTGTGCACCATGAGTAAATTTAAAAAATAAATCTGGTGCCGCAGTACAACCTAACACAGGCCATGTAGTTTCTTCAACATCACCGCACCACCAATAATTGGCGGCAGTAACGTCAAAATCAGTTAAACTCAAATTATATACAGTAGTAACCAACGTAACCGGATAATCGCCTGGAGTTGTAAAATCAACGGATATAGGTGTTGGATTGCTTACACTGGATACATTCCCTCCACCAAAGTCCCAATAATAGCCAGTAACTTGTGGTAAACCGAAATTAATATTCGGGGTAAATGTAAATGTACCGCTATCGCAAGAAGAAGTAGGAGAATAATTGAAGGCAATATTACCTGATGAATTGGCGAATAATACCATTTGAAAATTAAATGTTGTTTGCCCATATTGGGTTCCTAATGCCCCTGCATCAATACCTGCTGTAACGGCCACAGTAACGTTATAAACCCCTGCCGCACTGATAGGTGTTCCGCAAATTTTTACGCATCCCAAGGTATCTCCTGCGCTCGGAGTAAAGTTATTTCCAGGGTGATCACAAGTCCAATTTAAACCAAAAGGTAAACCAGAAATTGCATCAATATGCATGGATAATAAATCCACCACACCTAATACACCACCCGAAAAAGGACCCGCATCAATGGTAGTTGGTAAAAAACAAGTTATATCCTGATCATAGGCCACGCCTTGGGTTCCTGCAGGCAATGAATCAGGACAAAGCCCTCCTCCTATTGGATGACAAGCCACATTTACTGCGCAACCTGGACATTGAGAATATACTGAAGAAGAAGTAATGATGATAGCTACGAATGCCATCAGGATTAACGTAATTTTTTTCATAAACCTTTTGATTAAACATATCTTATGAATGTGAAAATACATTAAAAAGAAATAGCCTCCAAATAATAATAATGACACAACAGAAGGAAATGAGCACAGAGAAAAACCAACTATAATTGATTCAACTATTTAACATATTGATCGGCCTTTTTTAATAGCCATGAAATACTCGCCACCTGCTTGGTTTCGTTGATCTCTTCAATGAGTTTTTCTGCCGCCTTGGTATCTCCTTGTTTTATTCGCATGAGCCTTTTGGCAAATTTTACAAAATTTAGACAAATATTTTTTTGATAAGCAGAGATTAGTTCATTACGACGAAGATAAACATAGAAGGAGTCGATTAATGAATAAAAAGCATCTGCATCATCCAACTCAAAATAGGTTTTTAGCAAAAGAATTTTAGAGTCCAAAACATAATATACATCCATATACTCAACGTTGCTTAACAGGCGCAAGGTTTTTTTATACTCTTCCTTAAAAAAATGAAGCCAAGCTAGATTATATGTAAATGCATTTTCCTTGTATTTAGGTGCTAACTTTTCTTTGTACGCATAAATAAAATTCTCTGTCCAATCGAATTCTTCAAGCCTTAATCCAACCGTTACAATATTTTTAAAAGTAGATGGAATGATATATCCATTTTCATAAATCATTTCCTTATCTATCAACTTATTGGTTAGTTTAAAATATTCTTTTAGATAGGCATTTTCGTGATCTCCTTGATTAATTTTTTTGGTGCAATAATTCTGAGCAAGAAAATAGAGATCCCTCATTTCCTCCTTGTTGAAGAATTTTTCATTTTTCTCCAGAAGTTCTAAAAGTTTATAATAGTGTGATTCGTCTGCCTCGTCAAGGAGGGTCCGTAACACATAATAATAAACAATGATAGCGGGGTATTCCTGGTAACCCACATATTCGATATGAGCTAAAATCTCTTTTAAAAATCGGGTTTGGTATTTAGAATTCAGAAAGTTTTGACGGGTATACATCTCGCAGTAAAACTTTAATTTTTTAGATAAATAATAACTATCCAAATTATCTGCCACTTGTTGTAAGACCTCATCCAATGATTTATCTCTTTTTACTGACGAATAATTAAAAAGAATCTCTTCGGCCAGATACTTATTAAAATAATAATCGGAATCTTTAGATGTGGCTTCTAAAGCCTTTTTAGTATCATCAAAAGTTTGGTTAAAGTATTTCTCAATATCATTGGCTTTGTAAAATTCGAGCAATAATAAATCCTCCTTAATTTTATCCTTGTCCAATTCTCTTGCTATAATGTATTTTTCTAAGAGTTTACTTAAATCGGAGAATGCATATCTTAATTTGCTTTCAACAAAATTTTTTGAATTGAACAGTTTAAAAAAAACTTTTTCCCGGTCAATACCTGGGCCATCAAATTCGGGATATTCTTTTTTAAGAATTGCAAAAAGTTTAATTAAAACTTCATTCTTATTATAATAGGGAGAGGCCACAAACTTATCAAACTCCTTCATGTCCTGACTAGTGAAGGCCTTAAGAATCATAACGGGTTTACTTTTATGCATAAGGAGGGTATTAATACTGGTTGATGATGATAAATGTATACCTATTATACGATAAACAAAATATAAGTTTTAGCGACAAATTCGAGAAATGGGCATATTGCTTGGCACTATTAATCAGCAAGTTGGATAAATTATGGGGGATAATTCGCCCCTATTTTACCCAACAAAAATTGCGATAAAACTTTTTTTTTGTATAAACGTTTATATCTTATAAGTGCTTATATTGCATTAACAAATATTAGCCACATGAAAAAAATATTTCAATTTGGGTTTGTTGCAGCGCTGGTTGCGCTGTTACCCGCAGGACTGCTAAGAGCAGGAAATGGCGATGGAGATAATAAAGATAAGAAAAAGGTAGTAACTGTAAATAATACAGAACGATCCACGAGTATTCAACTGGTTCTTTTTACTCCAGATATAGACATAAACAATATCCATCAAATTCAAATTCATACAAAAGGCGAATCAGCATCAGTAACAGATTTTAGGCCATCAGAAGGTGGGTTAATTGTTAACATTGCTATCAATCCGGATGTGGTTGATTATATAAATCCTGATTCTGATATTATTATTGAAATTGTGGGGGTGGATAATATTACCGGAGTAGGCGCAAGCGATGGAAATAGTGGTACTTCTATACCTTCCAATATTGTATTTGAAGACGATCAAAATTCTGGCGTAGTTAATAATGACCAAGGTATTGGATCTTCTAACTTCCAGGGGAATTCAGGAAATTTTAATAATTATGCAACCAATATATTTTCGGGTAATAAAAACGATATTAATATTTTCCCGAATCCGGTAACCGATGAAACCAATGTAGTAACAGTTGGAGAAATTTTAGGCAGATCCATTCAAATTATGGATTTAAGTGGGCATGTGGTGATGAATATGAATGTTGCGGCCAATAGTCGCCAAACCGTTTTAAATTTATCCATGTTAAATCCAGGAATTTATATTTTAAGCTATACTACCGAAGATGGTAGAATCATTTCTAAAAAATTACAAAAAGTATAGTTATCACTTTCAATCTTATTAAAAAAGTAGCCCTCCTGTTGGGGCCATTTTTTTTTGAGGGCTAGGCTAATCCTAACAATCTGACCTAATTATAAAAAAATTCACCCTATTTTAATATTTTTTTAATATTCTGACTATCAGGATATAATAGGCTCGAATGAATCTTATAATCCTGAATAACAGTCCATTAAAAAATAATTAAAACAAATTCAGGTATCGTTGCGTATGAAATCCTTGTATTTCAATGATTTTTTAATTTTTTAATTAAAATGATGCAACGGAAAACAAAGTTTGTATATCTTTAAATTAAATTAATTAACCTAAGAATAAACCTTTAATATACCAATTATGCAGCTACGACTCACTCTAATCATACTTATGTTTTTAGGTGCCATTTCGCCCACCAAAGCACAATCGGCAGACTTTAATGTGTATACTTTTGAATGTGCTACTATAGACAACAGCGATGAGGTTAATTTTGTTCAAAATTATTTCCTGAACAATTATGCTGATCATGTTTCGGCTTATGCCAGTAATTTGGATAACCGCGTTGCCACGCTTACTGCGAATTTAGAACCAATAGATATTATGCAGATTTTTAGACATTTGGGCTATGAAGTTCTTTTTGTAGAAGACGGCATTAGATATTTTCTTTCGGAACCAGGAACCTTTATCGTAGCCAATAAACAATAATTTATACCGACCAAAACCTCTAATATTTATTAAGATGAAAAAAATCCTACTCATATTTATTCTTGCCTTATCCGGTGGAATGATTTATTCACAAGTTCCGGGAAACACTTGCGCCGGGGCAGTGCCCTTTACCATCAATGGTGCTTGCGCCAATTTAGGAGGAGGAGCTTGGCCATTCAACATGACCACCAACAATGCTGGAGGAGATGTTTATACGGGTGGTGCTTGTTCTGGTACCGAAAACAGGGTAGCCTATTACTCAATCACAACTGGGGCTGCTCCTGAAAATATTACCATTACGGCTTCCAATGGAAATCGTAATTTGGCCTTAAACGTATATTCTGGTGGATGTGCCGGCCCTTTTAACAACGTAGGTTGTGCCAATGCAAACGGGACTGGAGCAGGATCTGAAACCGTTAGTTTTATTTCTACTCCTTTAACAACCTATATTATTGAGGTAATTTGTTTGAGCAACAATAACATGAATCTTACTAATTTTTGTGTAACCTCTACACCATTCGTGGTACCTAATGATAACCCTTGTACGGCAACAGCGCTTGCCGTAAATACCTCTTGTGGTTTTACTAATACTACCAACATTGGAGCCACCGCTTCTGCCAATCCAAATCCTGGTTGTGCTGGGTTTTTGGGTGGAGATGTTTGGTTTACTGTAACCGTTCCCGCATCAGGCACAGTAAACTTTGACTCAGACGATTTGGTAATGTTGGATGGTGGTATGGCAGTATATTCAGGTCCTAATTGTGGCACATTGACTTTAATTGCCGGTGCTTGCGATGATAATAGCAGTGCCAATGGATTAATGCCTGCCTTAACGGTTACTGGCCAAACGCCAGGTGCCACTTTATGGGTAAGATTTTGGGAAAATGGTAATAACAACAATGGTAGCTTCGGAATTTGTGCTTATGATTTACCTCCAGCATCTCCAACCAATTGTAATGGAGCATACCCGGTTTGCAATGATGCTTCCTTTGCCGGAAACTCTTCTGGTTTTGGAACACAGGAATTGAATGCTGGGAACCGAGGTTGTTTATCGACTGATGAGCATCAAACTACCTGGTTCGGATTTTCACCGGCACTTACCGGAACCATTCAACTAAATATTAATCCAACGGCTGGTGTGGTTGACTACGACTTCGCTATTTGGGGTCCATATCCTCCAGGATCTGGCTGCCCTGTAACCGGTGCACCCTTACGTTGCTCCTATGCGGCGGAAACGGGAACAACTGGTTTATTAACCGGAGCCGTTGATCTTACCGAAGGAGCATTACCTGCAACCACCCCTCGATTTGTGGAATCCATTGTTATTGGAGCAGCGCAATTAGGACAAGTTTACTATTTAGTGGTAGATAATTATACCTCCAATACCACGCCTTTTACCTTGGACTGGAGCTTATCTACGCCGGGTATGTTAGATTGTACACCTCCATTGCCTGCAGAAATTTTAAGCTTTAATGCAACTGCTTTTGATACCTATAATCAAATCCATTGGGCTACTCAATCAGAAATTAACACCAGTCATTTTATTTTAGAGAAATCAATTGACGCGGTTAATTTTACAGAATTAAAAAGAACAGCTGCTGCTGAAAACTCGAATGTGGTAGTTAATTATAATGAAACAGATCCTAATCCATATCCAACTACTTACTATAGATTAAAACAAGTAGATAAAAACGGAGACTTTAAATATTATGGTCCGATTTCAATTACCAATGAGCACCTATCAGCTATTAGCATTCAAAATATTTATCCAAATCCAGCTGATGAAAGCTTCAAAATTGATCTTTTCTCTAAAGAAGCTTTAAATGCTGATTTAAATATTTTCGATATCTACGGTAGAACGGTTTATTCCACCACCTTAGAAGTAATTGGATTAAATACTTTTGATATACAATCATCCGATTGGAAACCAGGAGTATATACCATTAAAGTAGTGAATGATGAACATCATTTCCAACATATTGAAAGAATTATCATTAAATAAAATATTGTAAACTCTATAAATAAGAAAGGGTACTCAATGAGTACCCTTTCTTATTTATCATTGACCCTAACAACCATGACCATAACTGCTAAATTAATTTATAGTAATTTTGTCCATTAAGTATTATGGCCAGACGAAGAAAACAACATATTATTAGCATTATTGGATTTGTTATTACAGCAATTATTATTGTTTTACTGTTTCCCAAACATGGCAAGTTTAAATACGAATATCAACAAGGCAGGCCGTGGCAGCATATTGATTTAGTTACCCCCTTCGATTTCCCCATTATAAAATCACAAAAAGAAATTAATGAAGAAATTGCTCAGGTAAAAAAAGCAACCAAACAGTTTTATAAAAATGATACGGTTAAATTAAATTTTTCGAGAGAAATCCTTAAAGAAAATATTGAACAAGAACTTATCAATTTAAGTAAGCAGGATGAATCTAACAAAACCATTCTGGATATTGAATCCAATATTACCCTAAAAACGGCCTATATTTCCAACATCGTTGAAAAGGGAAATGAGTTGATGGACAGCTTATATGCCACCGGCATTATCGAAGACAATACATATACCCGAGGTAAAACCAGCGACTATATCGTTTATATTATAGATGATGAAACGGCCTATCATGAAGAATTTTTAGGGAACTTTTATAGCCTTCCTACAGCTGTAGAAAAAATAAAATTGTTTTGTTCCTTATTAGAAAAAACAGAAGGTGAAATTTTAGCATCCGCTCTGATTAAATCCATACGTCCAAATATTGTATTTGATGAAACCACTACGGTTAAGTTTCAGGACAATGAATTAAATAATATCGCCACCACCAAAGGGGCGGTTCAGGCCGGCCAAATCATTATTTCGAAGGGCGAAATAGTGAATGAAGAAAAAATTACCCTGCTCGATTCATATAAACTTTATTATAATAAAGAACGAGGTGGACTTGTAAATAGTTTTACCCTCATTTTAGGCCAAGTGGTATTTGTAGGAATGCTCCTGTTCTTTCTTTACATGTTTATGTTTTTATTCAGGAAGGATTTAATAAGCAGTTATAAAAAAACCTATTCCATTTTATTTTTGGAAATTGTAGCATTGGTAATGGTATTTTTGGTAAGTCAATTTGAAGGATTAAGCCTTTACATTCTTCCATATACCATACTTCCTATATTGATCCGCTCCTTCTACGACACAAGGCTTGCATTGTTTGCTCATTTAATTGCCGTTTTATTGTCTGCCTATTTTGCTCCCAACAATTACGAGTTTATTTTATTGCAGATGGGAGCCGGAATGATTTCCATTTTTAGCTTTGTTGGGTTTAGAAAAAGAGCCCAGTTATTTATTACTGTCTTCATCATTTTTCTTACCTATTCAGCACTATTTACGGCAATTTCTTTAATGAAAAACGGAAAGATATCGGAAAGTGAAATGTTCATGTACCTATATTTTTTCATCAGCTGTTTCTTAACGCTGCTTACCTTTGCCTTTATTTTTATATTCGAAAAAATATTCGGATTTCATAGCGATTTTACCTTGTTGGAAATTAGTGATACCAACTCCAAGCTATTAAAAGAACTATCGGTAAAAGCTCCCGGAACTTTTCAGCATAGTATTCAGGTAGCCAATATTGCCGAAGCGGCCATTGCTGAAATTGGTGGCGACCCTTTGTTGATGAGGGCCGGCGCCTTATATCACGACATAGGAAAAATGGTAGAACCTCTATATTTTATAGAAAACCAAATTTCGGGAACCAATCCACATGAAGTTTTAAGTGAAGAGGAGAGTGCTAAAAAAATTATTCAACATGTAGCCTACGGGGTTGATCTCATAAAAAAAGAAAATCTTCCTCCCATTCTTCTGGATTTTATCAGAACCCATCATGGAACTACTCAGGTTCAATATTTTTATAAGAACTATATCAAGTCTCATCCCAACGAAGAAGTGGATTTAAGTAAGTTTACATACCCCGGCCCCATCCCTACCAGTAAAGAAACAGCGGTATTAATGATGGTAGATTCGGTAGAAGCCGCCTCCAGAAGCTGTCATGAGCCTGATTATAAAAAATTAAGTGATTTGGTAGACAAGATTATTGATCATCAAATAAAGGAGAATCAATATGATAATGCCGATATCACCCTGAAAGAAATGAGAAAGGTAAAACAGATTCTAAAAGAAAAACTGGTTGCCATTTATCATGTTCGAATTGAATATCCGGAATAACAACTAGGGTTTACTAAATACATTTAAAGTACTGGTATAAGGGTCGTGTCCGGGGACCTTTAAAATATAGAAATAGGTCCCATCCGTTAATTGAGTGGGTGCCCAGTTGTTTTGATAATCATTCGATTCATATACTATTTCGCCCCAACGATTGAAAACCGATAACGAACTAATCCCATAAAAAGGTAAGTATTGGAAATATAATATATCATTTATTCCATCACCATTAGTAGTAATAACGTTGGGAAGGGTAATGATATTCGGTATTATTTTAATGGTATCACATATGGTATCCTTACACCCAAATTGAGAGTTAATATATAAACAAACATTATAAGTTCCTGGAACTGCATAGGTATGGGTGGCCAACGAATCGGGAGAAGTACTTCCGTCGCCGAACGACCATTGCCAGCTTCCTCCAGAACTCGTAAAATAATTACTGGTGTCGGCAAAATTTATGGGCTCTAATACAAACCCAACCGGGGCATGTAATGAGCCTGCTTGCGGATTAGGTGATGTAAAAAAAGTGATGGAATCGGCAGCTGCATTACAACCATTCAAACTGGCCGTTGCTATATAGGTAGTTTGAATTAAATTGGGTCCTGAATTAATCATCAAGGTATCGATACTATTTACACCATTAAATCCCGGTGATGTCCAGTTCACTTGAGTACCTGCCGGACATACAGTAAAATTATATAAGGCAGGATCACCACTGCAAAACAACAAACTATCAGTTGTAATATTGATTTGAGGAGTAGGTTTAATATTGAGAATTTTGGGTGGCATCCCTGTAACAGCATTCCCACATGCATCAACAATAGTGGGTAATGGAACATTCACACTGGTAGCTGTATCACAAAATATTGGGCATCCCGGACGAGTAATTGCTATATCCGCATTTACCGTTGTTAATGCACAATTAAAAAGTGGGGTACCTAAAATGGTTGGACCAGATGCCCATGGATGAGTTAAGGTATAAGGTGGAACACCATAACGAATATATGGTTTATAGGTAAGGTTACATTGATCGGAACAAAGGGTGGTAGGATTAATAATCCACTGGGTTCCGGTTGCTTCGGGTGTTCGGCCTTCAACATATACGCTAAATGGATAAAGTGTAAATGCATCGTAATAAATATAGCTGGTTGTGCACCCGGCGCCTCCTGCAGTTCGGCCCAAATGCATTCGAACATAAAAGGTACGATCTGAACATGAAGGACCCAAACAACAAGTTAATGGATTGCGATAATCGAAATTTGTTAAATAGGCGGTTCCGGCAGAATTTCCAGCAGGTGGATCCACCGATAGATTGGGACTTTGCCCACATGAAGTAGTAAAGTACATTTGACCCTGCGACATGATGGCTCCTGCAAATGGATCCGCATAATAACTAGCTGAAACAAACACTCCGGTGATAGTGGTTTGCCCTGGAATGGTTACTAATAAACTATCTACATTATAAGCGGGAACCAAACATGAGGGCATATAAGAAGCTCCCCATAAAGCGGTCGGCCCTACTATTAAAGGATCTACAATAACCGGAAAAATTCTTTCGGATGAATTAAACCAATCTGAATTAATTTTCAATTGCACGAGGTAGCCACTTTCATTTTTTTCGAAAGTATAATCACCATATGAAATTTGGCCAGAGGCATCTTTGCAAATTATAGGAAATAAAATACCCATTTCATCATTCGATTTATTTCGAATACTTAAGGCATGGGAAATTTGAGGGTGATTGATGATCTTAAATTCCTTATCACAATTAATTTGTTGTTCAATAACTCCATCGTTAGCAGATATCCTTTGAGGGAAAATATAATCCACTTTCATTCCGTTGTGACGAAACTCCGATCGTTGAATTACATCCTGGGTAAGAAATGTAAAGTATTGGTTGTTGTTAGTAATAAGTGAAGGA
The DNA here is from genome assembly GCA_040376605.1 of Flavobacteriales bacterium. Taxonomy (GTDB): domain Bacteria; phylum Bacteroidota; class Bacteroidia; order CAIKAF01; family CAIKAF01; genus JANWKQ01. Next base: position 26,556 of record JBEIQI010000010.1, read on the forward strand.
TGAATATTTTTATTGGCAATGGGTTCATCTGTTATTCCCATTCCGAATACATGGGTGGTTTGTACCGAAAAAAGCGACCCGGACGTATTGGCTATTTCAACAGTTCCATCAT
>JBEIQI010000251.1:0-4433 GCA_040376605.1 Flavobacteriales bacterium
ACCTCCTATTCTACAAACATTGATGCAGGCACCGTAGTTGCTAAATTTGGTGGTTATTTAAGAGATTATAATGGTTCCGATATACCATCATTTGCCCTCCAGTTTTTAGATGGCTCAAATGCCTATATATCAGGCTCCGATACAACAGAGGACATGAATGGACAATGGACACTCAATCAAAATAGTTGGGCAATTCCGTCAGGTACCCGTGCCATTAAATTTATTATCATGGGCACACGAACTTCCGGTGCTGATAATGATAGTTATTTCGATGAACTTTATGTAAAACTAAATTTAAATGGCGATACCTGCAGTGAATATAGCATTAACAGCGGTATTGAACCTAGTCAAGAATCTCAGGAGTTATCAGTATACCCCAACCCTGTTAATACCTCTTGCATCATCAACATTCCAAATACAGAGGGTGAACATTTAATCGCTAAATTATTTAATTCATCCGGACAAATCGTAAAAGAAATGCATCATATTCACGGACCTACGTTTACCCTTAATCGTGGAGAAATCGCAAGTGGAATGTATTTTCTAATCATGTATAAAGACGAGAAACAAGTTGGTTACGCTAAGATTCTAATGAAATAATTTGGGCGCCACCTGCTTTAGCAGGTCGCTATGCTTAGGGCTATCGGCACTCAGCTTAGGGCTGAGGTGCTTCCCCTGTGCAGCGCTGGCGCAATCGGCCGAAATAACCATCTGGTTATCATAATGTGTTATTTTGACTTTTCTTTAAAGCCAATTGATATTTCGAGGTTTTACAACACCTGTCCCAAAGCGATGAAACTTCACCAAAATTGGCATTCACATCACTGTGATGCACATTATACCAGGCCGAACTATTTAAACCTATTTTCGGCAATACCTTCTCCAGCCAAACAAAGGTTACCCCACATTGTAAATAGAGATTTAATAAAACGAAACCACAATAGCCGCAAAATATAAAGGCGTAAAATGTTTGCTTCCGGAAAACAAATGAGCATCAAAGGCCAAAAGGTAAGGAGGGTTTCAAATGGTCCAACCGCAAAACCTGCAAACGGTGTAGGATTTCTAAAAGAATGATGATGTTTATGAAATGGAAAGAATAACCGCGTGTGCAAAAAACGATATTTCTAATAAGTAATCGAATCAATAGCAATAATGCCTCCATACATTTGTAAAATAACCATCCACCAGTTTAATCCCATTTCTTCCACAGTCCAATCCAAACCGGTGTTGTATCCTGCAAAATAAAGACCGGCAGGCCATGCAACCATGCAAGAAACAACCAGCATGGCTCTGCTACTGCCAAAAGCCTCTTTAGCAATTAAGGGAGCTTTGTTTCTCAAGCCCTGAATTCTGGTTCCATTCGTTAATGCAAACCAATAAAATAAACCATAGAAACTCATCAGTGGAATAGTAATTACCAAAAATATCTTCTACAAACTATTATAATAATGATAAATAGATGGATGTAAGAATCCAGACAAAAGAAATAAAATGACGATTAAACCATCAATATATGGAGCCGAATGATTGAAGTTAAATGCTTTTGAAGCAGCCATTAATCTTGTAATTGTTTTTTAATAGTATTCAAATATAAATAATCGGCAAAAAAAATCCCCATCAGAAAATATCCAATGGGGATTTTAATTTATTAAAAGATCCTGTTATTTCTTCATCACCTTCATGTTATGCGCCTTACCGTTGATATAAACAATCAAGTTATATGTGCCAACAGCAACAGTAGTTAAATCTACCTTATAGCCTTCAAATTCAGAAGTTGGTATATCGTTTTGCTGATAAATCACTTTCCCCACCATGTCATAAATTTTTAGATTGAAGAATTCAGCTTCACTGGTTGAAACGGTAACATTAAAAGTTCCATCATTTGGATTTGGATAAACATTGATATGCTCATGTGATTCATGACCCTCAATAGAAACCGTATTTACATACGCGAAATCAGTTGATGTAGCAGTACATCCATTACCATTGGTTATCACAACAGAATAATTAGCGGTAGGTCCTGGAACATAAATCGAACTATCCTCTCCAATCATTGGATTTCCATTTTGATACCATTGATAAGTAAACCCAACGGATGGATTGGCAAACAAAGTATCATTCAATTCGGTAACGTTAGGTGCAGAAGGTGCTGCAATCACCGATGCTGAAACAGTAGCTGTGGCAGAACATCCATTAGCATCTGTAACCGTAACGGTATAAGTTCCTGCCGAAGCAAAACTTACTGGCGTAACTCCCGCATTTTGACTGTTATTTTGAACAAAACTATTGGGCCCTAACCAATCGTAATCATTACCTCCCGACCCAGAAAGATCCAATGTTGCACCTTCGCATACAGGAGAGTTAGAACTAGCCGTGGCAACAGGCAATGCATTAACAATTACATTAACGGTAGAAGTTCCCGAACATCCTGCACTGGTCGCAGTTACCATATAAACTCCCGACTCCAAGCCTGTAACCCCTACAATAGATGGATTTTGTATGTTGCTTGAAAAAGCATTCGGACCAGACCAGGTATATACTGCACCTCCAATATTGGTAGCATCTAAATCAAGATTACTTCCTATACAAATAGGACCGTTACTACTTGCAACAATATTTACTGCATTATTAATAACTACATTAGTGGTGGCGGTTGCACTACAGCCATTAAATCCAGTAACTGTAACTGTATAGATACCAGCATCAGCAGTGGTTGTATTGAGTACTGAAGGATTTTGATTATTTGATTGAACAAAACTATTTGGACCAACCCAATCAAAATCAACACCACCACCGGAAGTTAAATTTAAAGTTTCTCCTTCGCACAAAGCAGAGTTACTTCCGGCAGTTGCAAGCGGAACTAATTCCACATCAACTAATACTTGGGCGGTATTAGTACATCCACTTAAAGCGGTTCCAATTACCGTATAGGTATTGGAAGCTGCAGGTGTAAATGCAACACCATTTATTACTGAATTATCCCAAGTATATGAATTTGCTCCACTACCTGTTAAGGTAACCGTTTGGCCTTCACAAATGGTAGTTGCACTGGCATTCGCAATAACGTTCGGCAAAGTATTTACGGCAACCAGGGTTGTTGTTGTGCTTGTGCAGCCCGCAGCATTTGTTAAGGTTACGGTATATGTACCCGCCATTGCAACAATCGAAGAAGGAATGGATGGGTTCTGCGTATTGTTTTGCGCAAATGAATTAGGACCTATCCAATCATAATCAGTTGCACCAGCAGTGGCATTTAACTGAATGTTATCTCCTACGCAATAAGGACCTGTGTTAGATGCGGTTTGGTTAGGCAAACTATTTACAGCTACCGAAGTGGTTGAAGTATTGGTACATCCTGCAGCATTTGTTAAGGTCACTGTATAAATACCTGCCATCACAATAGTTGAACCTACAATAGAAGGATTTTGAGTATTGACTTGCGAAAATGAATTAGGACCTACCCAATCATAATCAGTTGCACCGGCAGTTGCATTTAATTGAATGGTTGAGCCAGCACAATATGGACCCGTATTTGAAGCCGTTTGACTAGGAATGGCGTTTACCGTTACGTTGGTTGTTGAAGTGGTGGTGCAACCAGCAGCATTGGTTATGGTAACTGTATAGATCCCGGTAGCAGCCACTGTAGAACCAACAATGGTTGGATTTTGAGTATTGACTTGCGAAAATGAATTAGGACCTACCCAATCATAATCTGTTGCTCCGGCGGTTGCATTTAATTGAACCGTTGCTCCTGCGCAATATGGACCTGTATTAGAGGCTGTATTGGTAGGTAATGTATTAACTACAACCGTGGTGGTTGCCGAAGCGGTACAACCTGCTCCCAAAGTTACCGTAACGGTGTAAACCCCTGCCATGGCAACTGTTGCCGGTCCTCTGGTTGGATTTTGAGTTGCATTGGCAAACGCTGATGGACCTGTCCAAGCATAAGTGCCTCCTCCAGTTGAATTGAGCTGAATGGTTGAACCTTCACAAAATGGACCTGTATTGGAGGCGGTAGCAGCAGGTGTGGTATTTACAACTACAGTTGTGGTGGCAGTGTTGGTACATCCTGCTGCATTCGTTAAAGTTACGGTATATACACCTCCCATAGCCAACGTAGCCCCTGTTCTAATAGGATTTTGTGTATTGTTCTGAACATAGGCAGCAGGACCAGTCCAATCATAATCCGTTGCACCAGCAGTTGCATTCAACTGAATATTTGCACCAATACAATAAGGACCAGCATTGGATGCAGTTTGATTAGGAATTGCATTCACGGTTACGTTCGTTGTTGATGTTGTGGTGCAGCCAGCGGCATTAGTTATTGTTACAGTATAGATTCCTGAAGCAGCCACAGTGGATGCCGGAATGGATGGATTTTGAGTATTATTTTGCGCAAATGCATTAGGACCAATCCAATCATAATCCGTTGC
>JBEIQI010000020.1:0-21769 GCA_040376605.1 Flavobacteriales bacterium
CCATGGTATTCGACTCAGATTCGGATGCCAGGGTTGAAATGAGCATAAAAATGATCAACAACTGGAATACAAAATCCGTCATGGCAGCCATCGTAAACTCCGGCGTAACCTTATTTCGCATTTTTAGCTTCATGGTATCTTATTTAACGGGTTGTTGCAGAATTTCTACAAATTCAACACTTCTTAATTCCATTTTATAGACTACTTTTTCCACTCTGGATACCAATAAATTATAACCTATATAAGCTATGATACCCACAATTAATCCACCTACGGTAGCTACCATGGCTTGATAAACCCCTCCGGCTAATACGGCGATTTCTACCCCTTTGCCTGAGTTGGCAATTCCAAAAAATGTTTCCACCATACCGGTAACGGTACCAATCAATCCCATTAAAGGAGCGGCTCCAGCTATGGTTGCCAGGATAGAAAGATTCTTCTCTAAACCATAAACTTCTAGTTTCGCTCTATTCTCCACAGCAATATTGATATCCTCTAAGGAGTTACCAATTCGCATGATACCTTTTTCTAACATTCTTGCAATAGGCGTATGGGTAGCTCGGCATAAAGAGATAGCCGCATCTATTTTACCACCATGAATAAAGTCTTTGATATTATTCATGAAATTAGAATCCTCCTTTTTGGCCTTACTGATGGCAATTAATCTTTCGATAATAATATACACGGCGATTAACGACATGATACCAATTGGAATCATGGTCCAACCTCCTTTTACCGCTAAATCCATGATATTCATGGTTTTTTCAACCGTTGGTGGTGGAATTTTAGCTACAGTATCTACCACAGCTGCAGTGGTAGCTGTTGTTGAATCTCCGGTAACAATTTGCAATAAAATACCCATGTTGTTTTGTTTTATATTAGTTGATTAAGGGCTGTTTCGAAACCCGTTTTAGCAATGTTTCTTTTAGTTTTGTTTCGGGTGTATACTTCCCTTAACGCATTTTCCATGGTTTTTGATATATCCGTAAAAATTCCTTCATCACTTATTTCGATATCCGATTGCATTAGATAGGCAAAAACCCTGGCCATTCCGCAATTGGCAATAAAATCAGGAATCAAAGCGGTGTTCTCATCAACATAGGCTGCTATAGGTCCATAAAATATTTCTGGATCCGCAAATGGGACATTTGCTCCACAAACAACTACCTCTAAACCGCCATTAATTAATTTCTCCATTTGATGTTTTTGCACCAATCTTGATGCAGCACATGGAGCAAAAATATCCGCTTTTAGCTCCCAAATTCCGGCTTGCAATTCATCCGTAGGAATGAGTTTATCTGCCTTTAAAGTATTTCCCTTTTTATTGAGAAATAGAGTCCTTATCTCTTCAAATGTAAATCCATCTTCACCAATAAGACCTCCATTTTTATCGATAATACCCACAATTTTAATCCCCAATTGAGACATATAATAAGCCGCTGCAGCCCCCACATTTCCCCAACCTTGAATGATGGCTCTTTTTTGAGTTAAATCACCACCATATAAATTGTAAAAATGTTTAATGGACTCGGCCACCCCATAACCAGTAACCATATCGGCTACTACATATTTTCGCATTGGGTTGGGAGTGTATCTTAAATCTTCTATTACCTTGGAAACTCCATATCGAAGTTGACCTACCTTATGAATCTTTTCGCTTTCACGAGCATTATAATGCCCATTCACCACCCCTTCCTGAGGATGCCACAATCCAAAATCCTCGGTAATTGGGATTACCTCATGAATTTCATCAATATTTAAATCCCCACCGGTACCATAATAATTTTTAAGCAAAGGTATCACCGCCTTGAACCATCTGCGTAATACCTCATTTTTACGAGGATCGGAAGGATCAAAATTGATTCCTGATTTAGCACCACCAATTGGAGGGCCGCTTACCGTAAACTTTACTTCCATGGTTTTCGCCAAGGAAACTACCTCCCTTTTATCTAATCCAATCCGCATCCGTGTACCACCTCCTGCTGCTCCTCCTCTTAAAGAGTTAATAACGACCCAGCCCTCGGCCTCTGACTCGGAATCCTTCCATTCGAAAACGATTTCGGGATCCTTATTTTCAAATTTTTTGAGTAATTCTAACATTCGGTCAAAAGTATACCTAAATGAGGGGCAAAAAAGACTGGAAGCCCAATAGTTATAAAACGAGAAATTAACAATGCAAAATAACATCCACTAAGCTCACATATGCATTACGAAGGCTATACATATTATAAACAGGGGAGTCTAGAAAATATAATAGGATCATGGGAATTAACCAAAAGGAATCATGCTCAGTCGAAATATTATTTATATTTGTGTCGTAATGGTGTCTTTATGAACATTAATCATAAAGGTGAAAAGGGAATTACCGCTAAAATCGGTAGCTGTACCCGCAACTGTATTGCTCTTTGTATTTTTTCCACTGTACACATGCCACTGTAGAAAAACTGAACCATTTTTTTTAGTTCGGAAATTAAAACGGGAAGGCGGAAAAAATGAGCTAAGCCAGGAGACCTGCCAATACATAACAAACAACATTTCGGGAAGAAAGTGTTGGAAACAGATTTTATTGAGTGAAACTTTTTTTAAATAAATGCACGATCATAGTGCTGTTCCAATTTGGAATACTTACTAACTTATTTACGCAAGTAGATACAGATAGTAACAAATATTCCATAGATAGTATCAGCATACAAATTGATCATAAAGAATATGAGATTTTTGAATATAGTGCATATGATTTTACTGCTGGTATTCGAACCGTTCAAATCTCTCCTGCATTAATTAATAATAATAGCTCCCTGAGTAATTTAAGTGATGCGCTTCAAAGTATAGGAGGTGTCTACATGAGAAGTTATGGTAATTCCATGAATAATGCCATTACTTTAAGAGGGTTTGGTCCGGAAAGGACCAGTATTTTATGGAATGGTATTTCGCTTAATAATGCAGGTTTAGGACAGCTAGATATGAATCTAATGCCGGGTGGATTTTTTAATAATATTCAATTAATTGAAGGGAGTAACTCAACTCAATATGGAAATGGAGCGCAGGGAGGATCGCTGTTATTAGCATACAAACCCGATTTCAATAATCAGTTTAATATACAACTGCATCAGGAATTCGGGAGTTTTTTTACATGGAATACTTCGGCTCAATTGAATTATGGAAATAAATGGATTCAAGGGCGCTCTGCTTTTATCCGAAATTCATCTGATAACAATTATACCTATAAAGATAAATCCACCATAGGCTTCCCAATTCGTGAAACCGTTAATGCCAATTTTGTCTCTTATCAAGGGATGCAGGATATCTTTTTTAAACTTAAAAAGAATTGGCATTTATCGGTGCATGGTTGGTACACCTATACCGATAGAAAAATACCACCGGCTTTGGGAGCTATAAATAATCATTCCCAACAGTTCGATCAAAATCTAAGGTTCATGACCCAACTGCGAAAATCCTTTGAAAAACATGACATTCAAATTCAGATAGCCTATTTAAATGATCAACTTATTTACCATACAGATGCCTTTAAAGATAGCTCGAGCATCCATAACGGACAAGCACAAATTCAATACATCTACCATCCCAACAAAATATTTACTTTAATGACCGGAGGGAATTTTTCTATCCATTATTCAGAATATAAATATTATGCCGATCCGGTTAACGAACTCCGCGGGAACGTATTTGTTTTGGCTAATGTATATATCAACAGAAAAGCGTGGAGTTGGGAAAGAAGTATAAAAATAAGCGCCGGTATCCGACAACAATTTTCCACCAACTATACAGCCTATCCAAGTGCCCATGCAGGTATAGATTATCAATTGAACAAAGGCAAATTTAGATTCTACACCTCAGGTGGATTTAATACAGCCTATCGAATGCCCACTTTAAATGATTTGTATTGGGTACCTGGAGGCAATACTAACTTGCACCCTGAATACTCATGGAACGTTGAACATTCATACAAGTTTGAATTTGGAAGACCCCACGCTACTTTATTTGTGATCGATGTGCTGGGTTATTATGGCCAAACGAGTAATTGGATACAATGGGCCCCTACCGCTTTAGGTTATTGGACTCCCCAAAACATTACCCATGTTCAATCCGCCGGATTTGAAAGTGGTGCAAGCCTTAGTTTAAAGAGCCAACCTGACAAGAAAAATTGGAAAAAATGGAATGTAAATATTCAAACGAAATATAATTTTACGCATACCACTGATATGAATGATCATTTTAATCAGCTCATTTATGTTCCCCAACATTCCATCAAAGGCCAAGTGGAAATAAAATGGAATGAAATTTATGTAAATTTCCAACCAGGCTTTTATTCAAAAAGATATACCCTTAGCGATAATTCGCAATCTATTCCCGCTACTTTTTTATTGAATTTACAAGCTGGTTATAAGTTACAATTGCCATCATGCAGTTTGGGTTTTTATGGAAGATTAGGTAATGTCACCAACGCCGATTATCAAATGATATTAAACCGCCCTATGCCAGGAATTAATTTTAGTATAGGACTCAATTTTTATTTAAAAACACAAACGAATAAACAAAACAAATTATGAGACATGTATCAAAAAACAAGTTAGCCATATTGTTCCTCGGAATTATAATTTCTTTCGGAATCTTTAGCTGCGATGAAACCAATAACAATGTTGGGCAATATAATAACGGCGTATTTGTGATTAACGAAGGAGCATTTGGTTCATCAAATGGAGAATTGAGTTTTATTAAGGATGATAATAGTATAAGCAATCAATTATATGGAGCATCCAATGATTTGGCCGTATTAGGTGACGTATTTCAATCGATGACCATTTCTAACGGTAATGCATATTTAGTAATGAACAATAGCAATAAAGTGGCAGTGGTTAATATTAATGATTTAAAAGCGAAGGCTGTCATTACCGGTTTATCCCAACCCAGGTATATGGTAACCCATAACGGAAAAGGTTATATAAGCGAATGGTTTTCTTTTGGTATGAATGGAAATATTAAGGTAATTGACCTCGCCACCCATACGATTATTGATTCTGTACAAGTTGGTATGCAACCCGATAATCTATTAGTAGTGGATAATCAAATTCTGGTTGCCAACTCAGGCGATACCACCTTGCACCTGATTAATACAACCTCTTTAGCCAAAACAAATATTGGCCAAATAGACTATCCTAAACATATCGTAAAAACAAACGATGGAAATATTTGGGTATTGTACACTGGCAAACCTGCCTGGAGCGGAACTCAAACAGACGGTGGTCTGCTGGTATTAAATTCAACTGCCACCTCTATTGTTAAAAATATCAATATTGGCAGCACTTCCACCAATAATCCTTCTCAACTAACTACCGATGGCGACCATGTATATTATGAATATTTGGGAGATGTTTACAAGATTGATAAAACTGCTACTGCAGCCCCATCAACTGCCTTTATTACAGCACCTGCAACCTATTTGTATGGTTTGAACTATTATTCGGCATCTGATGTTTTGTATATAGCCGATGCTGGCAATTTTTCTACCTCAGGAACAGCAAAGAGATATAATGCTACCACTGGTGCCTATATTGATAGTTATACGGTGGGAGTAGCTCCTAACGGATTTGTTTTCAATTAGGTTAGGGCAATAGTGATAAATTCTGATAACTAAGGATATTGATTTTCAACAGTTGTTGAAAATTTCAATTCTCCCATTCATTTATTTTAGCCACTTTTGAGAGGTGAATTATCGCGAATTTTTAGCCGATGTTAAGTTAAAAAAACTAGCTCCAATTGTCGTATTGCACGGCGATGAATCTTATTTTATTGATTTGATTTCTGATTTTATCTCCGCCACCACTTTGGAAGAATCGGAAAAGGAGTTTAATGAGACTATTGTTTACGGCAAGGATGCCAGCGCTGAAAATATTATTGCCATTGCCCGAAGTTATCCCATGATGGCAGAAAAACGTGTGGTAATTATTAAGGAAGCACAGGCATTTAAAGATTTAGAAAAATTAGAAGCCTATTTTAATAAGCCTGTTTCGACCACTATTTTGGTCATCTGTCATAAATATGGCACTCTGGATAAAAGAAAAAAGGTTTTTAAAACCCTATTAACCAGCAAGAATGCTAAAGTTTTTGAATCGGCTCCTCAAAAAGATGTTGAAACGGTAGAGTGGATTAAAGCTAAATTTGCTCAAAAGAAAATTCAAATTCAAGAGAAAGCGGCATTTGCCTTACTTGAATTAATTGGCAATGATTTGAATAAACTGGCCAATGAAATTGATAAAATGTCCATTGCCCTAGGTCCTGGTGTAGAAATTCGCTTAGAAGCCATCGCGGATAATGTAGGCATGAACAGGGACTATAATATTTTTGAACTTCAAAAAGCATTAGCCACAGGTAATAGAGGACGTGTTTTTAAAATAGCCAATTATGCCTTTGCCAATCCCTCCGAATTTTCATTACCTGCCGTAACGGCCATATTATATGGCTATTTTTCTAAACTTTTATGGGCTAACCAAATTCTTGAAAGAGATAAATCTGCCATTAATAATTTAGGATATACGGTTAAAATATTCGATAAAAAAGAATTATCGGATGCCTTGAAAATTTATAACTTCAATAAATGCTGGAGAAATATCAGATTGTTGCAAGAATATGATTTAAGGGGCAAAGGAGTGAATAATGGTAGTGCCGATCAAAAAGGATTATTATCTGAACTATTATTTAAATTAATGTATTAATCTCCCGTTAAAATTCCATCATGCAATATTGGCTCATTAAATCAGAACCGTTTAAATATCCCTGGGATCAATTGGTGAAGGATAAAAAAGCCATTTGGGATGGGGTAAGAAACTATAGGGCAAGAAATAATATGAGGGTGATGAAAATAGGGGATCAACTTCTTTTTTATCATAGCAATGAAGGTTTGGAAATTGTGGGAATTGCCGAAGTATCTAAGGAACATTTCCAGGATCCAACCACCGAAGAAACTGCTTGGGTTGCGGTAGAGGTAAAGCCCCTTAAAAAATTAAAAAATCCGGTAAGTCTGGCTTATATTAAATCCGATCCGGTTTTATCGAAAATGGAATTGGTAAAACTGTCCCGTTTATCAGTTGCTGCGGTTAGTGCAGCCGAATTTGAGCTTATTTGTAAGTTAGGAGGTATTAAATAAATTTTACCTACTTTTGTACCAATGAATTTGCAGGATACAGAAAAAAAAGAGATCCCAGCTGAGGCGGTGGATACCGAAAAGTTAAGAGAAAAATTAGGAATATTATCTCGTACTTCTCCTTGGATTATCATTCCGTTGGATATTACCATCGCCACCTGTCTGGTCCTTTTCGGATATTATTATAGAGAAATTAATGTGGTAAAATATTTCTGGGTATTCTTCACAGGTATTTTTGCATGGACCCTTATTGAGTATATGATGCATCGTTTTGCCTTTCATTTTCCGGCCAAATCCGAAAAAGGGAAAAAAGCGATTTGGTTAGTACATGGGGTACATCATGATGATCCAACTCATCCTGATAAATTATATCAACCCCCATTAACCAACATGATTTTGATTTTCTTGTTTTGGGTTTCCATTTATCTGATGATGGGTAATTATGTATATTTATTTCTTCCCGGAATTATTATTGGTTACCTAATGTATAGTTCAATTCATTATATCATACATAATTTTAAACCTCCCTTTAAATGGGTAAAACCCTTATGGAGACATCATAACATGCACCATTATCGTTTCGAACACAAAGCATTTGGTGTATCATCTCCCCTTTGGGATATCATTTTTGGCACACTTCCTCCGAAAAATATTACGGACGGAACTGACAAGGAATAATACCCCTAATTCAATTCTTTTATTGCCATTTCTACCTATCATTTAGATAAATACATTATTTATACAACATTCCTTTTTGTACTTTTGTAGAAAGCAAAATAGCATGTCAGTAAACTGGTCTGATGAATTTCCATTCCCTTCTACAGAACAATGGGTAGAAGAAATTAAAAAGTCGGTAAAAGATCCTAAAGATTTAGAAAAACTTATTTGGACCACCGAGAACGGATTTGATTTAAATGCCTTTTATAGGAAATCTGATTCCGAAACAACAGGTTCTTCAAACTTATCTTCCAGCAATAACCATTGGGATATTCGACAAATTATCTATACCGATAAAATTATTGCCGCTAATCAATCGGCCATATTGGCTTTAGAAAATGGAGCCGACTCCTTATATTTTAGAGCCAACCAGGTAGGTACAGAAAAAGAAGTGGAGGCTTTATTAAAAGATATTCGATTGGATTGGATTTCAACTCATTTCGATTTTGAAGAATCTAATGTTGCCTGGATCTATTTATACCTTGATTACTTAAACACCCATCAATTTGATCCACAAAAAATTAAAGGGTCCATTAATTACGATCCTTTAAGTGAACTAATGATGACGGGGAATTTCCATTATGATGAAAAAGAATCAGAAAGGATTTTTTCCTCTGTTTTACAAACCATCCATGAGGAACTTCCTCTATTTAAAATAGTCAATATTAATGCTTCTAATGTTCGTGAAAGTGGCGGCAGTGCCGTTCAGGAACTGGCCGTAGCCCTTTCCATGTTGGTAGAATATTTGGATTGGGCAGAAAAAAATAAATTAGACCAATCCCTCATTTGGGATCACCTACAATTTCATCTTTCTATTTCTCCCGAATATTTTTTAGAGATAAGTAAATTAAGGGCATTTAAAATAATGTTTAAACATTTAGCGGCTGCTTATGGAAGAGAAAATGAAACTCCTTTTATTCACGCTATTAATTCCCGATCGAATAAAACTATTTACGATGCTAACAACAATTTAATACGATCCACCACCGAAGCCATGAGTGCAGCCATTGGAGGTGCATCTAGCATTAGTATAGTGCCTTTTGATGAAACTTATAGATTGCCCGATGAATTTAGCTATCGATTGAGCCGTAATATCCAATTGATATTAAAAGAGGAAGCTTTTATGGATGAGGTAACTGATCCATCTGCAGGTTCATATTATATTGAACAAATTACTCAAAAAATGGTGGATGCTTCGTGGAAATTATTTTTAGAAATGGAAAAAAATGGTGGATTTATAGCTTCACTCAAAAATAAATTTATCCAACAAAAAGTGCAAGTAATTGCCGAAAAACATAATAACGATTTTATGTCCGGCAAAATAGTTTCTGTGGGTACCAATAAATATCCAAATAAAACGGAAGTAAAAACCGGAGAGTATACCAAAGTAGAACATACTGATATCTCGAACGAAAATAAAATTGCTATTCCACTCAAACCAATACGTTTGGCCGAAAAATTAGAATTTGAAAGGATGAAGCAGGAAAGTAATTCAACGGTAACAAAAAATTAGAAATGATAATAGCGAAGCACCTTAGTTAAACTTCGAGGAAAAGAATAGAATAAATGAAACCAGATTTCTCCAAAATAAAAATTAGCCCCATCAAGGAAAATACTCAATCTGAAGTGGGATTTACCACTTCCGAAAATATTGATCTTAAAAATCATTTTACAGAAAACGATATTGAAGAATTTTCCCATTTAGATTATGTAGCAGGTATTGCTCCGTTTTTAAGAGGTCCATACGCTACCATGTTTGCCATTAAACCATGGACCATTCGACAATATGCAGGATTTTCAACGGCGGAAGAATCTAATGCATTTTATAGAAGGAATTTAGCGGCAGGACAGAAAGGTTTATCCATAGCTTTTGATTTGGCTACACATCGTGGTTACGATTCAGATCATCCAAGGGTTACCGGGGATGTAGGTAAAGCAGGCGTTGCTATCGATACAATAGAGGATATGAAAGTTCTTTTTGATCAGATTCCGCTGGATGAAATGTCGGTTTCCATGACGATGAATGGAGCAGTATTGCCGATCATGGCATTTTATATTGCCGCTGCAGAAGAACAAGGAGTAGATGTGGCACAACTAAGTGGTACTATTCAAAATGATATTCTCAAGGAGTTTATGGTAAGGAATACCTATATCTATCCACCTGCTTCATCAATGAGAATTATTGCAGATATCTTTACCTATACCGCCCATAAAATGCCTAAGTTTAATTCAATCAGCATTTCAGGCTACCACATGCATGAGGCGGGGGCCCCGGCAGATTTAGAATTAGCATACACGATTGCAGATGGCATTGAATATATTAAAACAGGTTTAGCAGCGGGTTTAAAAATTGATGAGTTTGCTCCACGTCTTTCATTTTTCTGGGGAATAGGAATGAATCATTTTATGGAAATTGCCAAACTGCGGGCTGCCCGATTATTATGGGCTCATGAGGTAAAACAATTCGATCCGAAAGATCCAAAATCATTAATGCTTCGAACTCATTGCCAAACGTCGGGATATAGTTTAACCGAGCAGGATCCCTTTAATAATGTGGCGAGAACCACCGTTGAGGCCATGGCTGCGGTTTTAGGGGGTACACAATCTTTACATACCAATTCATTGGATGAAGCCATTGCACTTCCCACCGATTTTTCGGCCCGGATTGCCCGAAATACCCAATTAATTATTGCCGAAGAAACAACTGTTACCAAAGCCATTGATCCCTGGGCAGGTTCATATTATGTGGAATATTTAACCGGACAATTGGTAGAAAAAGCCCTGGCTCACATTGCTGAAATTAATTCCATGGGAGGTATGGCCAAAGCGATTGAAAGTGGATTACCTAAAATGAAAATTGAAGAAGCATCTGCTATTAAGCAAGCCCGCATTGATAGCATGGAAGAGGTAATTGTAGGTGTAAATAAATATCAATCAGCCAAGGATAACAAAAATAAAATAGATATTCTGGATGTAGATAACTCAAAAGTTAGGTTAGAACAAATCGAAAAATTAACCTCCATAAAAAAGAACAGAAACCAGGAGGAAGTGGAAATCATTCTCCATAAAATTACGGAGGCTTGTAAAACAACTTCCACCAATTTATTAGAACTAGCCGTTGAAGCTGCCCGAAAAAGAGCCACCTTAGGCGAGATAAGCGACGCCATGGAAAAAGTTTTTGGCAGATATAAAGCAGATAATAAAACCATTTCAGGGGTTTATATCCATAACATGAAAAAAGATAAAGATTTTGAGAAAGCCATTGAGCTCTCCGATGAATTTGCAAAAAAGAATGGACGCAGACCTCGAATTCTGATCGCAAAAATGGGTCAGGATGGCCATGATAGAGGGGCCAAGGTAATTGCTACTTCCTTTGCAGATATAGGATTTGATGTAGATATGGGACCTTTGTTCTCCACCCCGGCAGAGGCGGCAAAAATGGCCATCGAAAATGATGTACATATTGTAGGAGTTTCAAGTCTAGCTGCGGGTCATAAAACCTTGGTCCCAGAATTAATGGCAGAACTAAAAAAATATAATCGGGAAGATATTTTGGTAATTGTTGGGGGTGTTATTCCGGAACAGGATTATCCTTTTCTATTTGATCAAGGTGTAGCGGCTATTTTTGGACCAGGCACTAAAATTCCATTGGCCGCTGGATCTATTTTAAAGTTATTACTGGAATAAGCCACACTTAGATGATGGCCATTCTATAATTAGATAGTGATAAAAAACCGTGATTTTAAAATTGACTATAATTTTCCGTTATCAATCATCACACAGATTTCTTCGATCCACTGATCTTCCTGCACATCATTGGGATTGTATTCATCCTTTAAATCATAATCGAATAAACTGGCCAAAGATTGCCAAATCATTGCACTGAAGCCACTCTTTAATTCCTTGATAATAACATATCCCGTTTTAGAGGTTTGACGATCTAATAATTTGAGCAGCACAATCCCTTCTTTAAAAGTTAATTTGCGAAGATCTGCTCCGTATTTATGTTGCACCTCATCTTCAATTGCGGCCACAAAATCCTCTACCTGACCTCGTTTAAGGGTATCTACGGCGGCGGCATATTCCTCCATACGGGTACCTGCCAACTTGGCTAATGGATATACCTTTTTAACAATGGCCAATAACCGATCGTACCGCTTTTGATCCCTTTTTTTGCTGAATTTTTTATTGGTATAATCGTGTAGAATAAGAAGTTTGGTTGAATCGTTTATTTGTGAATTATTACCGGAATATAAAATAGAATCGGGAATTCCTTGGCTAGGCTTCAGCACCGGATCAACGGTCCTATTGTTATTATCTATCTGACCAATAACCGGTAAACTAAACCCTAAAAGGAGGCAACAAATAGTGACAATGGATAATTTATAACTATTCATGTTTTAAGTATTTTACTAATCCTCCTTAAAAACGTGCCAAATAATGGGATCGTTATTACCGGATGGTTAAATTATGATTTTTTTAGGAATTAATTATATGGTCAATTTATTTAATATACCGGGGCACTGTGATGACCCACGAAGCCCAAGATATAGGCCTATATTCTTGAATTAAAGCGGATAACAGAAGTCCTTAATGAAACTTAACCAACCTTAGGCTTGGGCTGCGATGTTTACGCTTGAACTAAACAAAGCCCTTTTTTGAACCAATTAGCCCCTTACCATCTTGTTTTTACGGGAAGTTTTTATGACCTTTGCACTCTGATAACAAACAATTAAAAAAACACTCATGAAATTACAAAATTTATTTGCTCTTGGAATTGCTTCTACATTGGTATTAGCATCTTGCGGAGGAAAAGAAAAACCAAAAACTCCGGCTACCGACACTACAAAAGTAGACACTACTGCAGTTGATACTACTGCTCAAGTTCCTACTGTAGTTAACATCGTTGAAACGGCTAAAACTGACACAAGCCTTTCTATGTTGGTTGAATTATTAGGTACTGCTGGCTTAGCTGAAACTTTATCAGATGAGAACGCTAAATTTACTGTATTCGCTCCAACAAACGCGTCTTTCCGTAAATTAGGTGATAAAAAATTAGCTTCTTTAAAAGAAGAGAAAAATAAAGAACAATTAAAAGACATCTTGTTATACCACGTTGTTTCTGGTGATATGTTAGCTGCTGATGTAACTACCAAAACTGAATTAGATGCAATGGATGAGAAGGTGATTAAAGTTACCAGCAAAGATGACAAGTGGATGGTAGGTGGTGCAACCATTACTGCTACCGACATCAAATGTTCTAATGGTACTGTTCATGTTATTGATGGTGTTATGATGCCTCCTGCTAAAAAAGGAAAAGCTAAAGTAACTACTACCGAAAACAAAACAACTACTGTAACAGAAACTAAAACTGAAACAGTTACTGAAACTAAAAAGAAATAATTTTTCTTGAATATTAAATAAAAAAGGCCGCATATGCGGCCTTTTTTATTTAATATATTGCTGGATAAATTGAAGGATCTCTTCTTTACCTAGCGCCTTTTCGGCCGAACTGGATATTATTGGAGGTAAATCGTCCCAGTAGCTATATAACTTCTGCTCCCAAAGTTCCATGATACCTTCAAATTCCTTAGGTTTTACTTTATCCGATTTGGTAAAAATAATAGCCAATGGGATACCATTTTTTCCCAACCAATTAATCATTTCAATATCACTTTCCTGTGGTTTGATTCTGCAATCAACTAAAACAAAAACGCAGAACAAGTTATCACGCTTTAATAAATATTCATCTAGCCTCTTTTTCCATTTCTCTCTTTCGGTTCGTGAAACTTTTGCAAAACCATAACCTGGTAAATCTACCAAATACCATTGTTCATTAATAATAAAATGGTTGATCAATTGAGTTTTACCGGGCGTGCCCGATGTTTTGGCCAAACCCTTTTTACCCACCAGCATATTAATGAGAGATGATTTACCAACATTACTGCGACCTATAAATGCGAATTCGGGTTTTTTATCGGCAGGACATTGGCTGATATTATCAGCACTTGCAACAAATGTTGCGGACTTAATAATCATGAGATTTATTTGGCTAACTGCTGGTTTCTTTTTTCCAGCCAGGCATCCAGAATTAAATTGAATTCGTTAGGGAGCTCCATCATAGGTGCATGCCCGCATTTATCTAACCAAAACAAATCAGCATCTGGTAATGAACGATGAAATTCCTCTGCTACTTCAGGAGGGGTGATGGTATCATGTTTACCCCAAATCAAACAAACCGGAACATTCATGGTAGGCAATTCGGTGGCCATATTATGTCGGATAGCAGATTTCGCCAAAGAAATACTTCTTAAAGCTTTCCCTCTATCATTCACCAATTCAAATACTTCATCCACCAGTTCTTTGGTGGCTACATTTGGGTCGTAAAAGGTCTTACCAACCCTATCTTTAATATAGTTATAATCGTTTTTTCGAGGAAAGGAACTTCCAAATGCATTTTCATACAATCCACTGCTCCCAGTAAGCACCAAGTACTTTACTTTATCTAAATTTTGTGATGTATAAATCAACCCAACATGGCCACCTAAAGAGTTACCTACTAAGATTGGTTTATCGTATCCTTTGTATTCAATAAATTCCTCTATATGTTTTGCAAGATTTTTAACATTGGTGCTAATAATAGGCAATGTATAAATAGGCATTAACGGGATGGTAACCGTATACCTCTTACTAAAGTGTTCGATAACATCGTGAAAGTTACTTAACGCTCCAAATAAACCATGCAGTAACATGAGTACCGGGCCAGAGCCTTCTTCTACGTACTCAAAACCACCTTCTTTCTTGATTTCAAGATTCATGCACTAAGGGATTTGACCCAAATGTAATTATTTTTTAATACAAACACGAATTACTTTCCTTCGGCTTTTAATATGGTTAAAATGGTATAGATGGCAATCTTAAAATCCAATGCCAGCGACATATTTTCGATATATAAAATATCGTACTTTAATCGTTCTACCATTTGGTCCACATTTTCGGCATAACCGTACTTTACCTGGCCCCAGGAGGTAATTCCAGGCCTAACCCGATGTAATAACTTATAATGGGGTGCCAGGGGCACTATTTGATCTATAAAAAACTGTCTTTCGGGCCTTGGACCCACCAAACTCATATCACCTATCAAAACATTATAAAATTGGGGCAATTCATCCAATCTAAACTTTCGGAGCCATTTCCCGATCTTGGTCATTCTATTATCGGCAGAAGAGGAAAGGGCGGGGCCGTTTTTTTCCGCGTCTACCCGCATCGTGCGGAATTTATAAATAGTAAAAGGTTTTCCCCATCGGCCCACCCTGGGTTGTTTATAGATTACGGGCCCCTTGCTATCCATTTTTATTAAGGCCCACAATAATATAAACAAGGGGGTTAAGATTAATAAAGCAAATAACGAACAAAAAATATCCATTACTCGTTTCAAGGATTGTTGCCATTGGGGCATAACCAAGGCATCAACTTCTATCAAGGGAGTTCCGAAAATCGATGAAATTCTTACAAAACCGGATAGGATATCATACATATCCGGAATCATTTTGATCTTGATATTTTTTTCGTCTAAGTCGCTGATGAGCTTTTGCAATTTATGATGCTCCGAACTATCAATAGCAATAATTACCTCCTCAATTTCATGTTTTATGATTAACTGTTTAAGCTTATTAATTGGACCCAGATTTTGAATTTGATTATCCAATCCTCCGGTAGAATCCATATTATAATAGACAAAGCCAATTACCTTATTACCATTGCTAATTTTTTCCTCGTGAATATCCCGATATAACTGCTGGGCCTTTTCACCACCCCCAACAATTAATGTATTAAACCAGATTTTTTTCTTCTGAATGAGTCGGGAAGTCCTACTAGTAATTATTAACCTGAATAAATAGGTACTTATAAACTGTAATAGAAAAAAAACGAAAATGGAAAAATAATAGGATCTGTAATTGGCCACCACATCATCCAAAAACAATACAAAAAACAAAATAACCGATCCTATTGCAACTGTTCCCAGCGTTTGACCAAGTTCCCTTAGTCTTGATTTTCGAAATATATCCCTGTAATATCCGCTGAACCAAGATAAAAATACCCAAAACAAAGGCAGTATAGTAATACCAATGATGGCATTTCTGTCGATTTCTACTGGTACATCAAAACCGATGGCCTTGGTTTCAATAAACTTCTTTCGGAAATAAATAAATGCC
This sequence comes from Flavobacteriales bacterium, assembly GCA_040376605.1. Lineage (GTDB taxonomy): Bacteria > Bacteroidota > Bacteroidia > CAIKAF01 > CAIKAF01 > JANWKQ01. The sequence goes on from JBEIQI010000020.1 coordinate 16,096, forward strand.
AGCCAAGAAAAAGCAGATGCTAATACATCTCCGCTTATATAATATAAGGTTTGGAGAAACCTGTTTTTCATTAGGGTTGATAGATCAACTTAATATTATCAATTAATACCTCCTGATCATCCATAGTAGTATCTCTAGGCATAGTAAAAATAAGTTTTACATCCGTGCCCGGGATGTTATCGATGGCATTGGTAATATTGATATAAGCTTTGTTCCAGGTTTCTTTGGTATTAAAACCGATAATACTTTTATAACCGGTAGAAGTTTTAATATCAAAATAAAAGGGGGTATTACATTTATAATCGAGCTCCATAAAATATCCCGGCAAGTTTTTAGGTATGTTCATAGCAGTTCCGGATTCAATTATACAGGAGGATGTTTCACCGGTTCCTAAGTGCATATATCCCGAAAGACCTTCAAAAGCTCCAATGGTGTAACCTCCCTGAAAATCGCCCTGACCACTAGTTTTAACGAAGTCACTTCCGTTTAAATCAAAATCCTGTAGATGGGGAACTTGTAATCCAACCCGGTATCTTACATGAGGTTGTAGAACCAAAGTATCCTCTACAACTAAGGTATCGTTGACCTCCCATTCATCATAAAAAATATATCGCGTCGCGGTAGATCCATTTCCGAATTCATAAACCCCAGCAAAGATTTTAAAATTCTTTACCCCCTCGCCTATTACCGGAAATTTGCAGGGAAGCTGATATACCCCTTGTAAATTATCATTGATGTATACCCAGGCAAAATTTACTTTACTGGATACACTACCTGTTGAATCGTAAAAGGTTGAATCTACTACAATAGTATCAATCTTTACAAAGGAAGGTATGGTTGCCGGATCGTCGGCACATCCAGTGGATAAAAAAACTGTTCCGAAAATAAATAAGCTAAAAAACAGGTAGTAAAAATAATTCTTCATAAACTAATTTTGATGGTTCATTTCTGCTTCAATTTTGGCAGCCAGTTCCATGGCCCTTATCCCATCATCTAACGAAACTACTACTTTTTTATTATTTAAGATGCTATCGGCAAAGCTTTTTAATTCCTCTTCAATGGCATTGGTATCTTTTATAGATAATTCATTTTCTTCCAACACCCCAGCAGTACGAGCCAAATAGGCCTCTCTGATGGAACCTTCCGGCTGTTTTTTTAACCGAAATTCGAGAGTTTTTTTGTTTAAAAAATCTACTTGATAAATCCGTTCCTCCTGAAATAACTCCAATAATCGATATTTACGTTCAGCCATTCTACTGGCAGTAAAATGAGCTACCGTGCCATCTTCAAATTCCACAACGGCCGTAGATACATCGAAAGTTGAGGAAATAATTTTTTCGCCAAAAGCAGTGATTTTTTTTATTTCCGATTTTACCAGGCTAAGTACAATATCCAAATCATGAATCATTACATCAAATACCACGGATACATCCGCCCCCCTGGGCGTAAACGGGGCCAACCGATTAGAATAAATACGGGGAAGTGGCCCAACAAACGGCTGAGTTGCCACAAAGGCGGGATTGAATCGTTCTACCATTCCGATTTGTAAAACAATGGAGGTGCCTTTTAAAACTTCCTTTAATTGATAAGCCTCCTCTACATTGGCGGTAACCGGTTTCTCCACAAAAACATGTTTACCTAATTGTATACAGGTTTTAACATACTCGAAATGTGCTGCTGTAGGTACCGCAATGACCAATGCATCACATTGGTTAATAAGGTCAATAGATTGGGCAAAATGTGGTAACTGATATTTTAATTCAAGCTCGGAGCAAATTTGGGAATCGGTATCGTAAAAGCCCATCAATTGAATATTTTCCAACCCGGTTAATAAACCCAGATGAATCTTTCCTAAATATCCTACTCCAAGGAGCCCTACTTTTAACATAAATAGATTTACCGCAAAGATTGTTTAAAATTTTGAGTTATGGTAGGCAATTACCATCGAAATATTATAGAATTTTGACAGGTACAGAATGTTGGTTAAATGATAGATGATTACAAACATCAGGGCCTACGCAGGCAACTGGTTAGCTTATTAAAGGAAAAAGGAATTACTAATCAATTAGTATTGGAAGCCATAGGCAAGGTTCCCAGACATTATTTTATGGATGGGCAATTCGATCATTTTGCCTATAAAGATATGGCCTTTAAAATTGGTGCTGGACAAACCATTTCTCAACCATATACGGTGGCCGTACAATCCAGTCTGCTGCAAGTTGAAAAAGGAATGAAAGTATTGGAAATTGGAACCGGATCGGGTTATCAGGCATCCATCCTATTAGAACTTGGTGTAAAACTGTTTAGTATAGAACGCCAAAAAGCTCTTTATGAAACCAGTAAAAGACTGCTAGAAAAAATGAATTATAAGCCGAAATTATTTTTTGGTGATGGATTTGCCGGTTTACCTTCCTTTGCACCCTTTGATAGGATTATTGTAACCTGTGGTGCTCCTGGCATACCAGAAAAATTAGTGGAACAACTTAAACCTGGAGGAAGAATGGTGATCCCTGTAGGTGAAGGGGATACTCAGGTGATGAAACTGGTAATAAAAAATCTGGACGGAACCATTCAAATTGAGGAACATGGTCTTTTTAAATTTGTTCCAATGTTAAAAGATAAAGCGAATGATCAATAATTTTTCTTGATTCTATCCAGCTGGCGCTTTACATCTTTAGTTTTGATGGTATCCCTTTTATCAAATAACTTCTTACCCTTCGCCACAGAGATCTCAATTTTTGCCAGTCCTTTTTGATTTACGAAAAGAATAACCGGAATGATGGTTAAACCCTTTTCCTTCAGCTTACCCTGAATTTTCTTGAGTTCTCTTTTATTCAATAATAATTTACGCATTCTGCGAGGTTCATGATTGGCATAAGAACCATGAGAATATTCCGCTATATGAAGATTTTTTATGAATAATTCATCGTTTAAAAATACACAATAGGCATCAGTCAGGTTGGCTTTACCTTCACGAATAGCTTTAATTTCCGTTCCTAATAATTGAAGCCCAGCAACAAAAGTATCCAATAGGAAATATTGGAAATGTGCCTTTTTATTTTTGATTTCAATTTTCTCCATCACGATGCAAAGTTAACAATATAAAGCTTCAACCATTTGGAAAAATGGTATCATACAATTTACGATCTATTCTAATAACGACCGGCTTTAATAAGGGTATGTAAATGATGCAAAGAATATAACAATAATAAAACTGCTCCTAATTGATGCAAAAGCCCCAGACTTACCGGAACATGATTTAATAATGTAAACACTCCCAAAATAAACTGACAGATAACAATCAGCATCATTCCATTGAGGCCTTTCATTTGAGAAGCATTTAATTGTTTAGATCGAATAGCAGAAAACCAGAGCCCCCCAACAAATAATACCACCACAACGGCTAACGTACGATGAATAAATTGAATGGTTGCTACATTTTCTGGAGCGTGAATGACCGTAATAAAATCACCATTAAAAACCCCACTGGCTATCCATTCCTCTCCCATTTTGGGCCAGGTATTGTATAATTGTCCGGCATCCAAACCTGCAATAAATGCACCGTAAACAATTTGAATAATAAATAAAATAAAAAAGACCAAGAAAAATCGTTTATGATTACCAATGGATTTTGTTTTTTGATGAGGTCGGTACTGATTTAGAATATCAAGAAACAACCACCATATTAATGAAATGGTAAATAATGCAGTGATTAAATGAAGAGCCAGTCGATAATGACTAACTCTGGGTTCATTCACTAATCCACTTTTTACCATGTACCAGCCAATAAATCCTTGAATTCCACCTAGTATAAATATAAATACTAACCTTTTTACGCCAGAAGGTTTAAAGTATTTTTTGGATAAGAAAATCAAAAATGGAATAAAAAAAACCAATCCGATAATCCTTCCCCATTGGCGATGAATCCATTCCCACCAATAAATCTGTTTAAAATCATTCACTGTAAAATCAAGATTCTTTTTCATGAATTCAGGTGATTGCTGATACTTCTGAAATTCCATTTGCCAATCGGCATCATTGAGAGGGGGAATGGAACCCATGACCACATTCCATTCGGTAATTGATAATCCTGATTCGGTTAAACGAGTAATTCCTCCGATGGCAACCATACAAAATACCATGGTTATTCCAATAATCAGCCAATATTGAACAGGGCGTTTGGCTTTGAGATCTATATATTGTTTCACACAACAAATGTAAGCAGGTATTTGAAATTTTAATGGAATATTAAAAATAGTTCTGGTACCATTTGCATTTTTTAATAATGCATTTCTAAAACTTCAGTAATCAAATTTCAGATCGGCTCCTAATAAAATATGAACGTTTAGATTAAGAGGTATTTAGCTAAAACATCAATTTATTTTTAATTTAAAATGAATTAAGTTTTGATTAAATAATACTCAATTCTCAACAATTACTGCAACCTACTCATTCAAACATGCGTTTTACTAAATGTATTGAAACTTAAAATGAAGACCTTCAAAACAAAACTAGTAACCCAAGCCCTTCCCTAATAGCTTCCTTAAAAGTCAAATGATTTGACTTTTCTCCTTCCTCACCTTACCCTGGTAAATGTTATTCCGACTAACAATTTAAAGAAGGCGATTATGAGAACACATTCTACTCAAACTATTATCAACATCAAATTTACTGCCTCTCGGCTAATTATTTTAAATAGCTTCATTAGCTGCTTAATGGCTTGTATATTTAATCAAAATACATTTGCACAATCTTGTCCAAATGTTGATTTTTCATCTGGTACATTTGCCAACTGGCAAGGCCGAACCGGAACCTGTTGTCCCATTAACCTGCCCACCGTAGGAATTGTTGGTGGCCGACATACCATCATTGCAGCTCCAGGAACCGATGCCAATACCGGAGGAGGATTAGTTTTGCCTGCACCCGGATTTGCTCAAGTTGCTCGTTTGGGAAATGCCGTGAATGGTGCACAAGCCGAAGGTTTAAGCTATACCATATTAGTTGATCCTACCAACGCACTATTTATATATACCTATGCAGTGGTGTTGGAAGAACCCGGACATGCAGTAGCCGATCAGCCTAGATTTGAATTACAGGTACGCGATCAATTTAATAATATAATTCCCTGCACCTTTTATGAAGTAGCTGCAGGAGCAGGGGTCCCTGGATTTCAAACTTTTGGAACGGTGGTTTGGAAAGATTGGGAACAAGTGGGTGTCGATCTTTCGGCATACATGGGGCAAACGGTTACCATTGAAGCCAGAACGGGTGACTGTGATTTAGGAGGTCATTTTGGATATGGATATTTAGTTGGCCAATGTATGCCATTAAGCATTAATCTAAATTTTTGTGCCGGAGCAACCAGCGCTACACTTACCGCTCCTAACGGTTTTACCAGTTATTTATGGAGTACCGGCGAAACTGCACAAACCATTAATATTCCGAACCCAACATTAGGCCAAATAGTAACATGCACGGTTACTTCTGTTACAGGATGCCAAGCAATATTAACTTCTACGCTTAATCCGGTGGTGGTAAATGGCACAACGGTGGTTAATAATTCGGTGAGTTGTTTTGGAGGAAATAATGGTTCTGCAACGGTTACACCCACCGGAGGAACTGGACCTTATACCTATTCGTGGGCACCATCAGGAGGAAACAATGCCACCGCAAC